>CANSLL010000049.1 GCA_947647695.1 uncultured Clostridia bacterium
ATCCAGAAAGCATTGATCAACATCCTCAACGAGATCGACTACAGCAAATGTATGGTGGACGTCTATCTCTTCGACGATCAGTGCTTCTTCGACGTGCCTTCCCACGAACACCTGAATATCCGCTATCTTCCGCCCATGCCCGCCTGGAACCGTCTGCTTTATTTCGGTCTTGTCAAAGCCCTGGCCAAGGATGTCACCGGCGGCAAAACCTACGACGTGGCGGTGGATTTCAGCAGCTACCGCAATGAATGCGCCGTGGGCGCTATCAAGGCCAACGCGAAAAAACGGGTGATGTGGATTCACAATGATGTGGCCGTCAAACGGGCCAACGAAGCCAAGTACCGCGTCCTGTGGCACTTTTTCCGGGGAAAGCTCTCCTATTACGACGCCTTCGCCGCCGTCTCCCCCGGCATCATCGACAGCTTTCGCACCGTAACGGGCATCCACGACAAGCCCGTCACCGCTATACCAAACCATATTGACACCGGGGAAATTTTTCGCAAGGTCGGCCAACAAATCGATTTTTCCGTGGACGAGGGCAAGCTGAACCTTTGTTCCGTGGGCCGCATCTGCCATCAAAAGGGCTACGACCTCCTGATGGGCTACCTCGCCCAGGTCCTGAAGACGCGGCAGGATTTCCATTTTTACCTGATCGGCGACGGGCCGGACCGTCCGGCGCTGGAACGCCAGATCGAACGGCTGGACCTTTCCGCCCATGTGACCCTCCTGGGCAACCAAGCCAATCCCTTTCCCTATATGGACAAGATGGACGGCTTCGTCCTCACCTCCCGCTACGAGGGCCAGGGGATGGTCATCTGGGAAGCCAAGGCCCTGGGCCTGCCTTTGTATATCTCCAAAAACCTGGAGGCCTACAATCCCGGCATCACAGGCTATGACGATATCCCCGCGGCGCTGTGCGCCGCGCGCAAGCCGGCGGAGAAGCCCTACGACGACCTTGCGGATTACAACAGCGCCATCTCCGCCCAGATTCGCGCGATCTTAGAGCTGGACTGACCCGCCCCTTCTCCGCACAGTTCCCTTTCCCTGTACAAAAGCCACGGCGCAAACTGCCAAAGGACGACGGATATGAGCAAGCAACGACAAGGACAATCGAATAAGCGCAGCGGCGTCCTCATCTGCGGTTCCTACGGCCTCGGCAACGCGGGAGACGAATCCATTCTCAAGGCCATTTTGCAGGAGGTGCGCGCCGTCGCGCCCGCAGAACCCATTACGGTGCTCTCCCGCGACCCGGCGGAGACCACGGCGCGCCACGGCGTGGCGGCGGTGCATATGTTCCACATCCCCCGCCTGCTGCGGGTGATGCGCCGGTCCAAGGTCTATCTCAACGGCGGCGGGAGCCTGATCCAGGACGTAACGTCCCGGCGGAGCCTGTGGTACTACCTCTTCACCCTGCGCGCGGCAAAACGCTGCGGCTGCCGGGTGCTGATGTACGGCTGCGGCATCGGGCCGGTGAACCACCCCGGCGACGTAAGCATGACCCGCAACGTACTCAACGACTGCGTGGACGTGATCACCCTGCGGGAGGATTCCAGCCTGCGGGAGCTTCAGTCCTTCGGCGTGACAAGGCCAGAGATCATCCTGGCCTCGGACCCCGCCCTGACGCTGGAGCGGGCAGAGGACGCCGCTATCGATATGCTGATGGGGCAGTACGATCTGGACCCCCGCGGAGCTTACCTCGGCCTGTGCCTGCGCACCTGGCCGGGCTTTGAGGAAAAGGTCCCCGCCATCGCCGCCGCCGTGCGCCACGCCAAAGAGCGCTACGGCCTGACACCGGTGTTCCTCTCCATCAACCATCACGCCGACGGCGCGGCGGCGGACAAGATCGCCGCCTGCCTCGGCGAACCGGTCTGCGTCATCCGCCAACCGCTGAGCACGGAGCTGACGCTGGGCGTCCTGTCCCGGATGCGGGCGGTGATCTCCATGCGGCTCCACGGTCTGATCTTTGCCGCGGGCCAGGGTGTCCCCCTGGTGGGGATCGTCTATGACCCGAAGGTCAGCGCGTTTTTGGACTATATGGGCCAGGAGCTGTATACCGGCCTGGCAGCAGTCGAACCGGAAACGCTGTGCGGCCTGCTCGACCGCGCTCTGGCCCTGGGCCAGGACCGTGCGGCGCTGAAACAGGCGGTGGACGCCCTGCGGCGTGTAGAAAGCAACAATTCAGAAGCCCTGCGCAGGCTGTTGCAGGAGATCTGATCCGATATTTTCCCGGGAAGCGGGGCTGAAAAGCCTTGCTTCCCCCGCTTTTATCCATAATCCAACCATGATTCTGATAAGGAGGGGGCCATGAAAGCCTTTTTGTCCAAACTTTTCACCCACGATATCCCAACGGTGTTCCGCATCTTCATCCGGGACCTGTGTACCCTGGCCCGCCGTCCGGTGGCGCTGATCATCGCCCTGGGCGTCGCCTTTTTGCCCAGCCTGTACGCCTGGGTCAACATCTATGCCAACTGGGACCCCTACGGCAACACCAGCCAGCTTCAGGTGGCCGTGACCAGCAACGACGAGGGCTACACCATCGAGGGGATGTCCCTCAACCTCGGCGAGAGTATCCTCCAAAACCTGCGGGGCAACGAACAGATCGGCTGGCAGTTCGTGGACGAGGAAACCGCCATCAGCGGCGTGCGTTCTGGGGAATATTACGCCGCCGTCGTCATCCCGCGCACCTTCTCCGAAGACGTGGCTACCTTTATCGACACCGGCATCCACCGTCCCTCCATCGTCTACTACAGCAATGAAAAGAAAAACGCCATCGCCACAAAGATCACCTCCACCGGCGTCAGCACCCTGCGCACCACCATCAACGAGCAGTTCGTCAGCACCGTCTCCTCTACCCTGCTGGACGTATTGCAGTTGACGGACAACGCCATGGAGGAGCACGGCGCGGCCATCACCGGCGACATCACCTCCTCCCTGCGCCGGGTCCGCGACAGCCTCGGCGACCTGCTGATCTCCGTGGACCTGCTCATCGACACCGCCAACGCCGCCTTGGAGCTGACGGACGCGGCCCAGGCCCTGCTGCCGGACCTGGACGGCGTGGTCGGCGACAACCTCATCGCCCTGTCCCACCTGCGCCAACTGGCGGAGAACGCCTCCGGCGTGGGCAGCGCCCTGTCCGGTACCTTGGACGCCAACATGAGCGCCATCCTTTCCTCCGGGGAATCGATCCTGGACGATCTGGAGCTCGTCACCGGCGATGTGTCCGCCATCACCGGCGACGCCGCGGACGCCCTGGACCGGGCCGCCGTCATGGCAGACGGCGCCGCGGACCGGGTCCGGCAGGCGCGGGATTTCTTCGTGGAAAACGAGGGCAAATTCCTGGCCATGGCCAAACGGGTGGACGACGTCTATGCCAACCTCGGCGCCCTGGGCATACCTCTGCCGGAGCGCCCGGCGGGTTCTCTGCAAAGCAGGCTCCAGCGCGGCATCGACGGCCTGATCGTCTCCCTGGGCCAGCTGCGCAGCGACCTGCGCGCCATCAGCCGGGACGCGTCCAACGCCGCAGACATCCTGCGCGCCGACGGTGCGCTGCCCGCCGGGGCCGCCGCCGTTTTGCGGGAGGACCTGTCCCGGTTCCGGGAGGACCTGAAAACGGTGAAGGAGCAGTACCAAAGCGATGTCTCACCCCTGTTGGACGACACCTTCTCCCAGTTCTATACCTGCATCGACAGCCTCTCCGGCCTGCTGCTCACCACCAATCAGAACCTTCCCGCCGTCGGCAGCGTCCTGGGCAGCGTGGACGGCTCCCTGTCCCATTCCATCGCCGCGCTGGAGAGCACGAAGGCGCTGATCGTCAACGCCCAGGAGAACATCGACCGGATGCTCGCCGACCTGGATTCGGTGGAGCGCAGCGAAAAATTCGGGCGGCTGATGACGATCATCCGCGAGGACCCCAACATGGTGGCGGAATTCCTCTCTTCCCCCGTGGAGGTCACCACGGAAAAGGTCTATCCCGTGGAAAACTACGGCTCCGCCATGACGCCTTTTTACAGCATCCTGGCCATCTGGGTCGGCGGTCTCGTGCTGTGCGCGATCTTTAAGACCAACGTGCGGGAGGACGAAAAGCTCCACGATCTCGGCCCCACGGTGTGCTACTTCGGGCGCTATTGCCTCTTTGCCCTGGTCGCTTTGCTCCAGGCTTTGATCATCTGCCTGGGCGATCTGTACCTGCTGCACATCCAATGCCTGCATCCGGCCCGGTTCATCCTGGCGGGCATCGTCTCCGGCCTGGTGTACTCCCTGCTGATCTACACCCTCACCATCTCCTTTAAGGATGTGGGCAAGGCCATCGCCGTGATCGTGATGATCGTCCAGGTGGCCGGCGCGGGCGGCACGTTCCCGGTGGAGGTCATGCCGCCGGTGTTCCAGGCCGTCAATCCCTATCTCCCCTTTACATATTCCATCAACGCCATGCGGGAATGTATCGCCGGGATGTACGCCAACGCCTACGCCTGCGACCTTTTGTACCTGTGCGCGATCTACATCCCCCTGTCTTTGCTCATCGGCGTCGTGCTGCGCCGTCCGGTCATCTGGCTGATGAATTTCTTTGAACATCAAGTGGAAAAAACCGGTCTGATGTAAAAGGAGGCGCAAGGTTGAACAAAAGGCGGCGCGCTTTTCCTCCCTCTGTTGTAAAGGGTGCCGAACCTGAAAAAAACACTTGAATTTCCCCGCCTTTTTCTATATGATGAAAGTGGTATTTTAATTGCGGGAGGGATCGCCATGAATCGTCTGTTTTTGACGCTGCCGGTGCTGTGCTGCCGTTTCATGCCCTCCTGTGCCCTTTTATGACGCGCTGAAAGTGCAGGCCGCGACGCGGTCTGCGCTTTTTTCTTTCCTCAGCGCCAAAAACGCCCAAAACGTTCACCTGATCTTCACAAAGGAGGAACCACAGATGAAAAAAGTTGCCGTAATCATGGGTTCGGACAGCGACTGGCCTGTCGTCAAGGCTGCCTGCGCCCAGCTAAAGGAATTCGGCATTCCCTATGAAGCTCACATCCTTAGCGCCCACCGCACGCCGGCAGAAGCCGCCGCTTTCGCCGCCGCCGCCCGGGAAAAGGACTTCGGCGTCCTGATTTGCGCCGCGGGCATGGCCGCCCACCTTGCCGGCGCTTTCGCCGCCAACACCACCCTCCCCGTTATCGGCATCCCCATGAAGGGCGGCGCGGCGGACGGTCTGGACGCGCTGCTGGCCACCGTGCAGATGCCCAGCGGCATCCCCGTGGCGACGGTGGCCCTGAACGGCGCCAAAAACGCCGCGGTGCTGGCCGCCCAGATCCTCGCCGTGTCCGACACGGCGCTGGCGGAGCAGCTGGACGAGGCCCGCGCCGCCATGGCCCGGCAGATCGCCGAAAAGGAAGCAAAGCTCCAGGCCGAGCTGAACGGATAAAAAACAAATCATCAAAGACAGCCGCCTCCGGTGGCCGGATGTATTACGGAAAGGATGAACAAAATCATGGAAAAACGGGAACAGCTGTATGAGGGCAAGGCAAAAAAGGTCTACGCCACAGACGATCCCACCCTTGTGATCGTAGACTATAAAGACGACGCCACCGCCTTCAACGGCGCGAAAAAGGGCACCATCGTGGGCAAGGGCGTCATCAACAACAAGCTGACCAATTATCTGATGCAGGTGCTGGAAAAGGAGGGCGTCCCCACCCACTTTGTCCAGGAGCTGTCCGAGCGGGAGACGGTGGTGAAAAAGGTCTCCATCGTACCCCTGGAGGTCATCATCCGCAACATCTCCGCCGGGTCCTTCGCCAAGCGCTACGGCGTGGACGAGGGCATCGTCTTCTCCGCTCCCACCCTGGAGTTCTCCTATAAGAGCGACCCCCTGGACGACCCGCTGATGAACCACTACCACGCCCTGGCCCTGGGTCTTGCCACCCAGGAGGAGATCGACGCCATCACCGCCATGGCCTTCAAGGTCAACGACGTGCTCCGCGCCTTTTTCTCCGAGGTGGGCGTGACGTTGGTGGACTTCAAGTTGGAATTCGGCCGCCTGGCCGACGGTTCCATCGTCCTGGCCGACGAGATCAGCCCCGACACCTGCCGCCTGTGGGATTCCAAAACCGGCGAAAAGCTGGATAAGGACCGCTTCCGCCGCGACCTGGGCGGCGTAGAGGACGCCTATCAGGAGATCATGCGCCGCGTGTTCGGCGCGTAAGCCACCTTCCCGGCTGAAAGGAGAGAGCATCCAATGAATATTTCCAAAAGCGACAGCTACGCCGCCGCGGGCGTGGACGTGACCGCGGGCTACGCCTCCACCAATCTCATCAAGCCCATGGTGGAATCCACCTATATCCCCGGCGTCATCGGAACCCTGGGCGGCTTCGGCGGCTGCTTCGCCCTGCCCGCGGGCTACCGTGAGCCGGTGCTGGTCTCCGGCACCGACGGCGTGGGCACCAAGCTGAAGCTCGCTTATCTAATGGACAAGCACGACACCGTGGGCGTGGACTGCGTGGCCATGTGCGTCAACGACATCATCTGCGGCGGCGCAAAGCCGTTGTTTTTCCTGGACTATATGGCCATGGGCAAAAACGTCCCGGAGCGCACGGCGGAGATCGTCAAGGGCGTCGTCGAGGGCTGCCGCCAGGCGGGCTGCGCCCTGATCGGCGGCGAAACCGCCGAAATGCCCGGCATCTACCCGGAAAATGAGTACGACCTGGCGGGCTATTCCACGGGCATCGTGGAAAAGAGCAAAATTCTGGACAGCAGCGCCATGGAAGCGGGGGACGTCCTGATCGGCCTTGCCTCCTCCGGCTGTCACTCCAACGGTTTTTCCCTGATCCGCAAGGTCTTTGAGATCGACAATGACCCGGACGTGTTGGGCCGTTACACGGACCGTCTGGGCAAGCCCCTGGGCGAGGTGCTGCTGACCCCCACAAAAATTTACGTCAAGCCCGTGCTGGCCCTGCTGGACGAGGGCGTCGCCCTCCACGGCATCTCCCATATCACCGGAGGCGGCTTCTATGAAAACGTCCCGCGCATGATGAAGGACGGCTTGACCGCCGAAATCGACACCTCGTCCTACGACCTGCCGGAGATCTTCAAGCTGCTGGCAGAGGTGGGCGGCATCCCCATGCGGGATATGTACAACACCTTTAACATGGGCATCGGCATGGTGCTGGCCGTCCCCGCGGAGCAGGCAGACCAGACCCTGGCCTCCCTCCGGGCCAACGGCGAAACCGCCTGCCGCCTGGGCGTCGTGACCGCGGGCGCGGACGCTGTGGTGGTGAAGTAAGGGATGAAAAACATCGTTGTTTTAGTCTCCGGCGGCGGGACCAACCTCCAGGCGCTGCTGGACGCCCAGGGACGCGGGGAACTCACCAGCGGCAGGATCGCCGCCGTGGTTTCCTCCACGCCGGGGGCTTACGCCTTGGAACGCGCCGAAAACGCGGGCGTGGCGGGCTATGTGGTGGACCGCAAAGCCTACGGCAGCCGGGAGGCTTTCACCGAGGCGCTGCTGGCCCAACTGGAAGCGCTGAACGCGGACCTGATCGTCCTGGCGGGCTTCCTCTATATCCTCTCCCCCGCTTTCATCGACCGCTATGAAAACCGCATCATCAACATCCATCCCGCCCTGATCCCTTCCTTCTGCGGCGACGGGTACTACGGGTTGAAGGTCCATGAAAAGGCACTGGAATACGGCGTCAAGCTCACCGGCGCCACGGTGCATTTTGTCTCCGCCGAGGCGGACGCGGGTCCGATCATCCTGCAAAAGGCCGTCGCCATCGAGGAGGGGGACACCCCGGAGCTTTTGCAGCGCCGGGTGATGGAGCAGGCAGAGTGGAAGCTGCTGCCCGAAGCCGTCAGATTGTTCTGCCAGGACCGCTTACGCGTCGAGGGGCGCATCGTGCATATCACGGAGGCATAAAGGGCGCGGTCCCATACCGCCCAAAACTGAAAAAAGGAGCGTAACGCTATGAATTTGATCGATATCTGTCAAGAGCTGAAAAGCAACGCCTATCCCGGCCGTGGCATCATCCTGGGCCGCTGCGCCTGCGGTAGCAGCGCCGTCGCCGCCTACTGGATCATGGGCCGCAGCGAAAACAGCCGCAACCGCATCTTTGAGGCCGTGGAGGACGGCATCCGCACCCGCGCCTTCGACGAAAGCAAGATGACCGATCCCTCGCTCATCATCTACCACCCCGTGCGCCAGGTGGGGGACAAGCTCATCGTCACCAATGGCGACCAGACCGACACCATCCGGGACGCCCTGCTTGACGGCCACTGCTACCGTCACGCCCTCCAGACGCGCACCTTTGAGCCGGACGCGCCGAATTATACCCCCCGCATCTCCGGCGTGCTGTTGAAAAACGGCGACTACAAGCTCTCCATCCTCAAAAGCAACAACGGTGATCCCGACTCCTGCCTGCGCTATTTCTTTGAGTACAGCGATCCCAAGCCCGGCGAGGGGCGCTATATCTCCACCTATCTGGGCGACGGCGATCCCCTGCCCTCCTTCGAGGGCGAGCCGAAGGCGGTCAAGTTGGAGGGCAACATCGACGAATTTGGCGAAATGCTTTGGAACGCCCTGAACGAGGACAACAAGGTCTCCCTGTTTGTCTCTTATACCAACCTGGAAACCGGTGCGGCGGAAAGCCGTATCTACAATAAAAATGTCTGAGATGGCTATGGAAAAAAGACCGCACGCATGGAAGCCCTCCCTTTTGCAGGACTTCCATCCCATGGCCACCGGACTGGCCGCCGGCATCGCCGCCCTGCGGGAACAGTACGCCGCCGTACCGCCGCGGACGGCGTGCTCCCGCGACCGTTTTCTGGCGCTGCTGGCGGGTGTGCCCGCCCTGCGCAAGACTCCCGGCATTCCCGGCCCCGGCGCGCCCGGCTATTTTACCACCCTGCCCCGGTGCGCTACCGCCCAGGACGCCGCCGCCTGCCGCGCCCATCTCCAGCAGGTGTTCGGTATCACGGACCAGGAGAGTATGCTGCGCTTTTGCAACCAGGAGCTGCGCTGCCAGGAGCAGTATCTCGACTTTGAGGCCTTCTGGGAAGGTCGTCCCCCCTTCGCCCTTTCCCAGCTGAACGAGGACGGACGCCGCTTTTTCACCTCCGCCCGCGATTTTGCTGCTCAGTTCTACGCTCTGACGGACCGCCGCGGCTTCCTCGCCTGGGATATCAGCGAATGTATGGGCCACCTCCGCGCCGCTTATGCCTGCGGCATCTTGGAACGCGCATTCTTTGACGAGCTCGCGGAGCACTGGATCGTCCAGGCCCAGACCTTCTCCAGCTGGCTGGAGTTCGCCGTCAGTCTCGTCTGCGGCGAGCTTTACTGGGATTTCCGCAACCAGGCCTCCCCGGCGGATCTGCAAAAGGGTCAGGAGCTCTGGTTGCGTCTGGTGCGCACCCTGCTGGACGACCGCGGCGCATGGGGCAGCGGCGCATGGTACACGCCGCCGCGCAGAAAGCCCTACCTGCTCTGGCCTCCGGACGTCCGCACCCTGCTGCGCCACTGGGACGGACCGGAGGGCTGCTTTGCCACCGACCACATCACGGTGCTGGGCAAGCCCGTGGGCTGGTGCTACCGGGAAAAGACGGAGGGAGACTTCCCCGACAGCGGCTGGCGCTTTTTCTCCGGCGAGGAAACGCCCGAGTATATCAACGACACCACCCACACCGGCGCTTATACCCTGAACGCCGTGTGCAACTACGACCCCTCCATCCTGCCCCTGCTCCACGCGCCCTGCGGCTCCGCCTTCCGGCGCGGCAGCGACGGAACGTTCCATCAGGAGCAATTCACGCCGCCGAAAAGCTGAGCGCACCATTTTTTCAGGAGGATGCTCCCATGGAATTTCAAAAGCTGGATCTCAACACCTGGCAGCGCGGCAGCGTCTTTCGCCGCTTTATGGCGGACCGGCAATGCGTCACCAGCCTGACCGTGGAAATCGACGTCACCGGTTTTGTCCAACGGCTCAAGGAACGCGGCTTTGATTTTTACCCCGCCATGATCTGGGCCGTCAGCGCCGCCGTCAACGCCCGTCAGGAGCTGCGTATGGGCCTCGACCGCGACGGCGCGCCCGGCGTCTGGGATGTCGTGTCTCCCTACTATGCCCACTTTTTCAAAGAGGACGAGCAATTTGTCAAGGCCGTTACGGAATACAGCCCTGATTTTTCCGTATTCTACCGGCGCTTTCAGGAGGACGCGGCGCGCTGCCGCGATCTCCGGGGCTTCCCCCAGGACGTCCCGCCCAACGTGTTCGACGTGACGTGTATGCCCTGGGTCCACTACCGGAACTTTGACATCCACATGCTCCACGCCGGCGGCAGCCTTGCGCCGTCGGTCGCCTGGGGCAAATACGAACGGGACCGGGACGGCCGTCTGACGATGCCCCTGACGCTGAATCTCAACCACGCCGCCGGAGACGGGTATCATATGGCCCGGTTTATTTCCGACACGGAATCCTGGATGGAACAAATCAAATAAGACCGATACAGAAAAAAGGAGTGCAAACGATGAATGAATTGGAGCTGAAATACGGCTGTAACCCGAACCAGAAGCCGTCGCGTATTTATCGGAAAGACGGCGGAGACCTTCCCATCACCGTGCGCAACGGGAAACCCGGCTATATCAACTTCTTAGACGCTTTCAATTCCTGGCAGCTGGTGCGGGAGCTCAAAGAGGCCACGGGCCTGCCCGCCGCCGCGTCCTTTAAGCACGTCTCCCCCGCGGGCGCCGCCGTGGGCCTGCCCCTGAGCGAGACGGACCGGAAGATCTACTTTGTGGACGAGGACGCGGATCTGTCCCCCATCGCCTGCGCTTATATCCGCGCCCGTGGCGCGGACCGCTTGTGCTCCTACGGCGACTGGGCCGCTCTGTCCGACGTCTGCGACGCCGCCACCGCGTCCTATCTCAAGGGCGAGGTGTCCGACGGCATCATCGCCCCCGGCTATACCGATGAGGCGCTGGAAATCCTGAAGCAGAAGAAAAAGGGCAACTACAACATCGTCCAAATCGACCCGGCTTACGTCCCCGCAGAGCAGGAGCACAAGGACGTGTTCGGCATCACCTTTGAGCAGGGGCGCAACAACTTCAAGATCGACGCAAATCTGCTGCAAAACATCGTCACGGAAAACAAGGACCTGCCGGAGCAGGCAAAGATCGACATGATCGTGGCGCTGATCACCCTGAAATACACCCAGTCCAACTCCGTCTGCTACGTCAGGGACGGCCAGGCCATCGGCGTGGGTGCAGGCCAGCAGAGCCGCATCCACTGCACCCGTCTGGCCGGCACCAAAGCCGACAACTGGTACCTGCGCCAGCATCCCAAGGTCCTGGGCCTGCAATTCGTGGACAACATCCGCCGTCCCGACCGGGACAACGCCATCGACGTCTACCTCTCCGACGAATACGAGGATGTGCTGGCTGAAGGCGTATGGCAGAATACCTTCAAGGTCAGGCCGGAGGTACTGACGGCAGAAGAGAAAAAAGCGTGGATCGCCACCCTCTCCGGCGTCACTGTGGGCAGCGACGCCTTCTTCCCCTTCGGCGACAATGTGGAACGCGCCCGCAAGAGCGGCGCGGCATACATCGTCCAGCCCGGCGGGAGCATCCGGGACGATCATGTAATCGAGACCTGCAACAAATACGGCATCGTGATGGCCTTTACCGGGATGCGCCTGTTCCACCACTAAGGCGGGAGACTGATGATGGAATTTTTTGACCGCTTTAAGAAGAAAGAGCCCCGTGCTCTGTCCGCCCCTCCGGCAGCTAAGCCTCAGCCGCTGGGGCCTGCTCTGGTGGAGATCGCCCGGATCATCACCAATGGGGACGATGCAGTCCTCCGGGACGCCGCCGCCTGTGCGGAAGATCCCCGGGGCTGGTTTGAAGCCCATCAGGAGCGGTACGAGGAGCGGTGTATCGATTCCCCGGACGATCTGGACCTGGTGCTGTGGCTGGGGCTGGCGGACCTTTTGGAGGAACACGGTTGGGTCTGTGAGCGGGACTGGAAAGACGAATTGGAGGATTTCCTCTATTTTCTGGGCCATTTGAAGGGAGCCCAGTCCCTGGGTCTCCCAATGGAACCGGCCTGGTTCCGGGAGGACGGGGATATCCCCCTCTGGTGCGGCATCCTGGCAGACAAATGGAGCGCCCAGGGCATACAGGTCGCCGCCATCGACATTGACAGCGACAGCTACGTCCTGTTCCCCGCCACCGCCGGCCAGCTCTCCCAATTGCGGCAGTTAGCCGATGCGGTCGGGCATCGGATTGATGGTATAGAATGAGGAGGAACGTATGAAAGTTTTAGTAGTCGGCGGCGGCGGGCGGGAGCACGCCATGATCCGCGCCCTGGCAAACAGCCCGAAGATTGAAAAGCTCTGGTGCGCCCCGGGCAACGGCGGCATCGCCGCCCTGGCCGAGTGCGTGGACATTGCCGCCACGGATGTAGACGCGCTGGTGTCCTTTGCGCGGGAGCACAGCGCAGATTACGTCGTCGTCGCCCCGGACGATCCCCTGGCCCTCGGCCTGGTAGACGCCTTGGAGGACGCGGGCATTCCTGCCTTTGGCCCTCATAAAAACGCGGCGATCATCGAAGCAAGCAAATCCTTTTCCAAGGACCTGATGAAGAAATACCACATCCCCACCGCAAAATATGAAGTGTTCACCGACATGGACGCAGCCCTTTCCTATGTGCTCGCCGAGGGCGCTCCCATCGTAGTCAAGGCGGACGGCCTGGCCCTGGGCAAGGGCGTGGTGGTGGCCCAGACGCTGTCCGAGGCCGAGGAGGCCGTGCGCTCCATGATGGGGGAAAAGAAGTTCGGCGAGGCAGGCGCGCGGGTGGTCATCGAGGAGTGCATGACGGGTCCTGAGGTCTCCGTGCTGTGCTTTACGGACGGCGTCCACCTCAGCCCCATGGTGTCCTCCCAGGACCACAAACGCGCTTACAACGGCGACGAGGGGCCGAACACCGGCGGTATGGGCGCCTTCGCGCCCAGTCCCAACTATACCCCCGAGATCGCCCAGCGCTGCATGGATACGATCTTCCGTCCCACGGTAGAAGCCATGGCAAAGGAGGGCCGCCCCTTCCGGGGCTGCCTCTACTTTGGCCTGATGCTCACGCCGGACGGGCCGAAGGTGGTGGAATACAACTCCCGCTTCGGCGACCCAGAGACCCAGCCGGTGCTGTCGCTGCTGAAAACGGACCTGCTGGAGATCATGCTGGCGTGCACCAACGGGACGCTGGACCAGCTGGACATCCAATGGTCCGGCGGCGCGGCCTGCTGCATCGTCATGGCCAGCGGCGGCTATCCGCTGTCTTACAAAAAGGGCTATGAGATCACGGGACTGGATACCGTACCGGAGGATGTGGTCGTCTATCACGCCGGTACAAAGCTGGACGGCGGGCGCTACCTCACCAGCGGCGGGCGTGTTTTGGGCGTAACGGCCACAGCGGAGGACTTGGAGCACGCTATCGCCAAGGCTTACGGCGCAGTAGAGCACATCTCCTTCCAGGACGCCCACTACCGCACCGACATCGGCAGAAAGTAACGCCGCTCAGCTCTCCCGTCGGGTCCATCCCAGGAAGAAGAGGTCACACAAGTTATGGCAAGCTACAAAGCGGGTATCAAAACGCGGGACAGG
>CANSLL010000050.1 GCA_947647695.1 uncultured Clostridia bacterium
GCGTCATCGTTAGGAAGACTATTAAAAAATAGAGGACTGGAGGCAGAAAGTTCGGCGCTTTTGCCGCTGTACAAGAGCGGAAGGAGAGCGTATACTATAGAATAGCCTCACAGGAAAGGAGGGATAAGGGAATATGATGGATCACAAGTTCATCGGTCTGGACATCGACGACATGATCTTCGGTCAGGACGACGGAACGGTCAGCCAGCGGTAAGCCGGGATGTCTTTGCTTGTATCCACACGAGAGTGTGGTTTTTTTGTACCTATTTGCTGAAAAGCACTTTTTGGACCGACCCGCCGGAAAGCCGCCGCGTTGAGCCCTTTGGCTCCGCAGGCGTATCACGATACAAAAGCTGCCGCCGCCGCGGCATAACGATACAAAACGCAAGACCGAAAAGACGAGGCCCGCAGCGGGGAAACCCGCCGCGGGCCTCCTTCATACGTTCCCTTCCGCGCGCAGACGGGCGTATTCCGCTTCAAAGGCGGCGCAGTTCGCCGTCTGGCCGCCTTCGGTGCCCCGGGCGACGGCCTGTTCATAGTACCAGATCTTATAGTTGATCTTCTCCAGGTTTTTCTGGTACTCCGCGATCTGGGCCTCCACGCGCTCCTTTTGCCGCACGAACAGGTCCCGCCGCTGGCACAGGGTACTGTCGCCCTCCATGCACCAATCGATGTACTGCTTGATCTCGCGGATGGAAACGCCGCTGCTTTTCAGACACTCGATCACGGAAAGCCAGGAAAAATCCTCGTCTTTAAAGACCCGCTGTCCGCCGCTGGTGCGGTCTACGAAGGGAAGGAGCCCCTCGCTTTCATAATAACGCAATGTGGAAACGGTCAGGCCCGTTTTCTCCGCCGCCTGACTGATGCTGTAGCCTGTCATAGTGTCCAGCGCCCCTTTCAAAAAATAATTTGAAAAAATTTTACTCTTTTCCCTTGACTTAAAGTGAACTTTAGATTGTATAATCAGCATAACGCAAGCAATCGGAAATGACAAGAGTGTTTTTTAAGGAGGAACGATTCTTATGCAGAGTTTTACCTATTGGTCTCCGACGGAGGTCGTCTTTGGCAAGGATACGGAAAATCAGGTCGCAGAGTATGTGAAGAAGTACGGCGGCAGCCGGGTCCTGCTGGTCTACGGCGGCGGCAGCGTGGTCAAAAGCGGCCTGCTGGACCGGGTGGCGGCGGCGCTGGACGCGGCGGATATTGCCCATGAGTCCTTCGGCGGCGTACAGCCCAACCCGTCCCTGGAGCACGCCAAGGAGGGCATTGCCCAGGCCATTGACTTTGGCGCGGACTTCATTGTCGGCGTCGGCGGCGGCAGCGCCATCGACACGGCCAAGGGCATTGCCCACGGCGTGGCCAACCCCGACGTGGACATCTGGGACTTCTGGACCGAGAAGCTGCCCGTGGAAAAATCCCTGCCCGTGGGCGTGATTTTGACCATCTCTGCCGCCGGCAGCGAGACCAGCTCCTCTTCCGTGCTGACGAACAAGGCAACCGGCAGCAAGCGCGGCCTGGATACCCCCTGCAACCGCCCCAAGTTCGCTATCATGAACCCGGAGCTGACCTATACCCTGCCGCCCTACCAGGTGGCCTGCGGCGTGACGGACATCATGATGCACACCCTGGACCGCTATTTCAACCCCATCGACAACGAGCTGACCGACGCCATCGCCGAGGCCCTGCTGCGCACGGTCATCGCCAAGGGCGCCGTCGCCGTGAAGGATACCCACGATTACGACGCCATGAGCGAGATCATGTGGGCCGGGTCCCTGTCCCACAACGGCCTGACGGGCCTGGGCGGCACGGGCGACTTTGCCCCCCACCAGCTGGGCCACGAGCTGTCCGGCATGTTCGACATCGCCCACGGTGCGTCCCTGGCCACCGTCTGGGGCCATTGGGCGCAGTATGTGTATAAGACGAAGATCGCCCGCTTCGTCCGCTACGCCAACAACGTCTGGAACATCACCGAGGGCAGCGACGAGGAGGTCGCCCTGGCCGGTATTCAGGCCACGGTGGATTATTTCAAATCCATCGGTATGCCCACCTGCTTCAGCGAGGCGGAGGAGATCGGCGTCCAGAGCGACGAGGTGCTCAAGGATCTGGCGTACCGCTGCACCTTCGAGGGTGAGCGCACCATCGGTGGTTTCCAGGTGCTCGACGGCGATGATATCTACAACATCTATAAGATGGTCAACGTCTGATCGGACAAGACAAGATCAGATCAAGCAAGACCTTTTTCCGGCCCCTGCCGCAAAGCGCGGCGGGGACCGTTTTTTATCCCGCTCATTAACTATTTAGTTAATATTTTTCTTGACTTTCTCCGTAACCGGTGGTATGGTTCTATTAGACAAATAGTTAATGGGCGGGGCGCGCGTCCCGTTCGGAAAGGCGGAGGATAAAATGTTGCTGCAATGGATGGTGAGCCGGTTCCAGGAGACGCCGCCCGAGGTGGTCCTGCACACCCTGGGACAGATGAGCTTGCAGGGCGCGGTGCTGATCGCGGCGCTGCTGCTTTTGCGGGGCGTGTTTGCCCGGCGGGTGACGCCTGTGGTGCTCTACGCCCTGTGGCTGCTGCCGGCGGTACGGCTGCTGGTCCCCGTCAGCGTGGGGAGCGTGTTTTCCTTTTTGAACTTTTTGCCGGGACGCGGCGGAGCGCTGGCGGAACAGACGGCGGAATGTGTCTCGCAAGACGTGCCGCCTCTGAGCGGCGTTACGCTCACGACGGGGGACCCGCTTTTGTACGGGACCATTGAGCAGGATGTGATCGCAGAAGCGTCCGGGACGGCGGAGACGTGGAGCGTTCCCTCGGTGGAGCCGTATATGGCAAACGGGGACGTGTTCGCTGGTACGGCGTCTTATGGCGCGGGTGTTCTGGTGGCGGTGTGGCTGCTGGGCGCGGCGGTGGTGCTGGCCCTGGCGGTATGGCGGAACGCCTCGTTCCTGCGCCGGGTGGAACGGGACGCCGTGGAGCTGGAGGTGGACTGTCCTCTGCCGGTGTATCTCAGTGAAAGCGTGTCCTCGCCGTGCCTTTGGGGACTGTTCCACCCTGTGATCCTGGTCAATGACGCGGTGGTGAGCAGCGATGTTTATCTGAACATGGCCCTGCGCCACGAGCTGGCCCACTGGCGGGCGGGGGACCGGTACTGGGCCCTGCTGCGCCTTGCCTGCTGCGCGGTCCACTGGTTCAACCCCCTGGTGTGGCTGGCGGCGGCAGTGTCCGTGCAGGACTGCGAGCGCGCCTGCGACCACCGGGTGCTGAAGGGCGCGGACCGGGAGGAGCGGGAGCAGTACGGCATGGCGCTGCTGCGCTGTCTCCGTGCGCCGGGGGCGCGGTACAATTTGCTGTGTTTATCCTCGACTATGGGCGGCGGAAAGCGGTCTTTACACCGCCGCATTGCCCTGATCGCCGTAGGTGTGCCTGTAAAACGGACCGCCGCTGCGGCGCTGGCCGGGTGCGTTGCGCTGACGTGTCTTGTGGCCTGCACCGGTCGAGTAGACGGCGGGAGTTCCGGGAAGCCGGAATTGGAGAAGTACCAGGAGATGGCGGAGGCGCTGCGGGGAAACGAACAGGTCGCCTATGCGCGCGGTGGCAGCAGCGGAACGGTCAGCGGCATCACGCTGGCGGAATATCTGGGTGCCGTACAGTGGGAGGAAACCGATCTGATCGGAAGCGGCAGCGACCGGATCGCCGTGCAGTTTTATCCGCTGGAAGGGGACGTGTTCAGCGGCGGGGACCTCAGCGCTTTGCAGATCGTGGAAAACGAGTCTCGTGACGAGGAGGTCTATACGGGCGAATATTACGCCAAGATCGTGCAAAAGGACGCAGTGCGCGCCGGGGAAACGAATTACGCGGTTTCCCACGAGGACGCGCTGGCGGCGATCATGCTGTGCGCCTTGCCGGGCAGTCTGGAGGGCAGCGGCCACAGGAAGATCGACGCGCCCGATACCCCTATCCAAAGCATCGACTGGACGTCGTATCCCGGCGGCATGACGGTCATGGCAAACACCGGCGTGGCTATGGGCCGTCAGGAACACTACCTGTTCCGCACCGAGGACGGCGGCGAAAGCTATACTTACATCCCCAGCGACCTGAACGACGTCTGGTCGCGGGTGTCCGAGGAGTTTTGTTTTGTCAGCGCGGACGTGGGCTTCGTCTCCTTCCGCTATGAGATCGACGACCCCATGCTGCTGCGCACCGGCGACGGCGGCCGGACCTGGCAGCGCGTTGCATTGCCCATGGGGGACGTCACCTATGAAAACGGTTACGGGGGCATCCATGTGACGGAGATCGAATTCACCGACGAAAACAACGGCAGAGTGACCGTGTCCATGAATTACAAGGGTACGGACCTGTCGAGCTGGTTCTTTACCGAAGACGGCGGGTTGACCTGGGGCACAGTCAGCACCGGACTGCCGCAGTTTGTCGATCCGCCGGAAGGCGCGGCGTAAAGGAGTTGTGGAGTATGAAACAGACGGTATCCCTGTCCGACAGCGAGTGGATCATCATGCAGGAGATCTGGCGCAATGGCAGCGCCACCTTCCGGGAGATCTGCGACGGCGTGGCGGACCAGAACTGGAGCAAGCCCGCGGTGGCGGCGTTCCTCAAGCGGATGGAAAACAAAGGGGCTATCGCCTGTGAGGACGCAAAGCCCGTGAAAATCTACCTTCCCCTGCTGAAAAAGGAGACGGCGGTGCGGGAAGAGACAAAGAGCATCTTAGGCCGGGTCTACGGCGGCGACGTGACGCTGCTGGCCCAGTCCCTGGTGCGTTCCCAGGCGTTGGACGAGGATGAAATGGACGAATTGATCGCGCTTTTGAAGAAGGGGAGAGAGAAGCCATGACAGAGTTTCTGCATTGGGCCGCATCGTTGGAGCCGGGGCCGGTCCTGGCCGCTCTGGGCGAGATGAGCCTCCAGGGCGCGGTGCTGATCGCGGCGGTGCTGGTGCTGCGGGCGCTGTTTCGCAGGCGGATGTCGCCCGTGGCACTGTACGCCCTGTGGCTGCTGCCGGCGGCGCGGCTGCTGATCCCCGGCAGCGTGGGGAGCGCGTTTTCCTTTTTGAATCTTTTGCCCTTTTTGCAGCGTCCTTCGGCGAGGCAGACGCTGCCCGGGGCGACGCCCGCCGGTGAGGGTGTGTTTTATCCGGCCTTTGAGACAACGCTTCCACCCGGCGCTTCCATACTGGACGCGGCCCCGCCGCCCGCAGCGCCGGCTGCGTCCTTCGACGGCGCTGCGCTGCTGCCGGCGGTCTGGCTGACCGGCGCGGCGGTGGTGCTGGCCTTTGCCCTGTGGCGCAACGTATCGTTCGTGGGCAGGGCAAAGCGGGACGCCGTGGCGGTGGAGACGGACGGTCCGCTGCCGGTATATCTCAGTGAAACCGTGTCCTCGCCGTGTCTGTGCGGACTGTTCCGCCCGGTGATCCTGGTCAATGACAGCGTGCTGCAAAACGAAACCCATCTTGATATGGCCCTGCGCCACGAGCTGGCCCACTGGCGGGCGGGGGACCGGTACTGGGCCCTGCTGCGTCTTGCCTGCTGTGCGGTTCATTGGTTTGACCCGCTGGTGTGGATCGCGGCGGCAGCGTCCGTCCAGGACTGCGAGCGGGCCTGCGACCACCGCGTGCTGCACCGGACGGATCAGGGCGAGCGGGAGGAATACGGCCTGCTGCTGTTGAGCTATCTCAAGCAGCCGGCGGCGCGGTACAGTCTGCTGTGCGCGTCCTCGCCCATGGGCGGCGGGAAACAGTCTCTGCGGCGGCGGATCGAGTCGGTCGCCAAATGTCCCAAGACGAAAAAGACCGCGGCGGCGGCGCTGGCGGCGTGCGTGCTGCTGGCGTGTCTTGTGGCCTGCACGGGACAGATGAACCGGGGGGAGCTGTATCTTCAGGCTGCGGACGCGGCCCGCAAGGCGGATGTGGTAACAATCAGCGGGACGGGCAGCACCGTCAGCGGCGGGACACTGGCAAATTATCTGGAAGGGCGGGACTGGGAAAAGCGGGATGATGTTACCTCCTATAACGCTACCGATATCATACAGTACCAGATCCCGGACGAAAACGGAAATACTGCTTATACGTTGACCTTTTTCCACATTGTGGGGGACGGGGCTTGTTATGCGTCCGTCCACGATGTGACGGATGCGGGCGGTGTCCGCGCGCAATGGGCCTATTATGAGATTTCCGAGAAGGACACCTCCATCGCTTACGTCCTGCGCCATCTTGGCGGCCCGGCGGTCATCCAGGCATCCTATGGGGAGAGCGGCGAGATCGCCATGGTGACCACCCGGCCCAATATGGAAGATCAATACCACTACTTTTTCCGCTCCAACGACGGCGGCGAGAGCTACACCTATGTGGAAAGCGATCTGGACGCCCTGTTTCCCGGCATTGCCCAGCAGATGTATTTTGTCAGCAAAGACGTGGGCTTCGTGGGCTTTGCCTACGAGACGCGGGATGCGCTGGAGCCGCCCCATCTCTACAGGACCGGTAACGGCGGCAGGAACTGGGAGCGTGTGGAACTGCCCATGGCGGATGTGACCATCGAAAACGGCTACGGCGGCATCTACGTTTCCGATATCGCCTTTACGGACAGCCGGAACGGCTGCGTCGTTGTAAGCTGCAATTACGGCGGAAATCCCCTTTCCGTCTCCTTCTACACCGCCGACGGCGGGCGGACCTGGAGCGGCGTCACCAGCTCCGGCCCCATGCGCACCTATGACCCGGAGGACCCCAAAAGCGCCTATCTTGCCCAGCAGGACATCACCCTGACCGTGGGCGAGACGTACCGGCTGAACGTGCGCGGCATCACGCCGGAGATCACCTGGACCAGCAGCGATGAAAGCGTCGCCACTGTGGATGGAACGGGCTGCGTCACGGCGGTCGCGCCGGGGAGAGCGGCGGTGACCGCCGCCTGGGGCGGCGTAAGCTATGACTGCACTGTCCGCGTCGCGTCAAAGGAGCACAGCGACAGCGCGGTGCAGGTCCTGGCCCGGCTGTCTGCCGGCGTGTCCTATGACGAACGCCGCCATCGGGTCAGCTTTACGATCCCGGAGGATTGCGACGTCTCCGCCTTGACGCTCCAAGTGAACGGGAAAACGGCGGCGGACGGTCCGGCTCTCCAGTATATGGAAAACGCGGAGCTGGCCGCGGGGCGGCAGTATACCCTGGACCTGGGGGAGAATGCCCTTGTGGAGCTGTGGCTGGAGGCGTCGTACCAGGGACAGACGCTGGTCCTGGACCTGTTGCCCCTGCTGCGGGAAGAAGCGCCGGAAGCGGCCCGGATCTATCCTGCGGCCCTGACAGACTGAACGCTTTGGGGAAGCGGTGTCAAGATACCTTGGCGGAGTGACAAAAAACACAGCGCACCTGCGGGAGACGTCCCGCGGGTGCGCTGCCGCGCATCCGGCGCCGCTACGCGATCACGCCGCCGGAGTCCTTGTCCGTGCCTTTGTCCTTGTCCGCCGGGCGCTGGACCTCGCTGTTTTCCGTCCAGCGGTCGAGGTAGCGCACCGTCATATCCGCGCCGAAGGGGCCGGTGTAATACAGGATCACCTCGTCGCCCTCCTTCCAGTCGATCAAAAGCTCCGTGCGCACGGTCAGGGAAAGCACCTCCTCCGCCGCATCGACGGTAAGATGGTCTCCGTTGACGGCGATGATCTCCCCGTAGACGGCGCTGCAGTCCTCCTTTTTGACGCCGTCCGGGTCCCTGGACGTGCTGCCGCGGCTGCACGCGGCACAAGACGCGCTCAACAGGACCGCCGCCAGGACGGCGGCAGTGGCCTGCCTCCAATTCATACTCCATCCATCCCTTCCGGGAAGCGCTGCTTCCCTCCGTTTGATCCCAGTATGTGCCAAAGGGAAAAAATGATACGCCGGCGGAAGAAAAAAAGAAAAAAGCCTGTTCACAAGCGGGGCAATTTGGTGTATGCTAAAGGCGGTGTATCCGAAAAAGGAAAGGGGTTTGAACTGTTATGAAATTCTTTATTGACACCGCCAACGTCGAGGAGATCCGCAAGGCCAACGACATGGGCGTCATCTGCGGCGTGACCACCAACCCGTCTCTGATCGCCAAGGAGGGCCGGGACTACGTCGAGACCCTCAAGGAGATCGCTTCCATCGTGGACGGCCCGATCTCCGGCGAGGTCAAGGCCACCACCGAGGACGCCGCGACGATGATCGAGGAGGGCCGCGCCATCTATGCCTTGGATCCGGCCCATATGGTCGTGAAGATCCCCATGACCGCCGAAGGGCTGAAGGCCATCAAGGCGCTTTCCGCCGAGGGCATCCCCACCAACTGCACTCTGATCTTCTCGGCCAATCAGGCTCTGCTGGCCGCCCGCGCCGGCGCCAGCTATGTCAGCCCCTTCCTGGGCCGCCTGGACGATATCAACGAGTCCGGCGCGGACCTGATCGCGTCCATCGCCGCGATCTTTGCCAACTATCCCGATATCAAGACAGAGATCATCTGCGCCTCCGTGCGCAACACCACTCATGTGACCCAGTGCGCCCTGGCCGGCGGCGACATCGCCACGGTGCCCTATAAGGTCATCGAGCAGATGATCCGCCATCCCCTGACCGATCAGGGCATCGAGAAGTTCAAGGCGGATTACGTCAAAGTATTTGGGGAGTAAAAACGCCATGGCTAAGATTTTGAACGTCTGTATCAGCGAATACAAGGGTATCCAGAAGCACCCCGTGGACGAGGCGGAGCTGCGCGTGGATCACGGCATCGTGGGGGACGCCCACGCGGGGAGCTGGCACCGTCAGGTCAGCCTGCTGGCTACGGAGAGCGTAGCCAAGGTCCAGGCCAACATCGACTTCCCCCTCAAGCCCGGCGACTTTGCCGAGAACATCCTCACCGAGGGCATCTGCCTGTACGAGCTGCCCGTGGGGACGCGCCTGCGCCTGGGCGCGGACGTGACCGCCGAGGTCACCCAGATCGGCAAGGAGTGCCACAACGACTGCGCCATCCGCAAGGCCGCGGGGGACTGCGTCATGCCCCGGGAGGGCATCTTTGTCAAAGTCCTCACGCCCGGTATGCTGTATCCCGGCGATGAGATCGAGGTATTGTCCTGACCGTATGCTGAAAATGGAAAAAGGCCGCTTCCATGGATTGCTCCACGGAAGCGGCCTTTTGGGCGTGTGCTTTTTGTCAATCTCCCACGGCGCAGATGATGCCGCCGCCGAGGACGGTATCGCCGTCGTAGAATACCGCGCTCTGGCCGCAGGTCAGGGCGCGCTGGGGCGCGTCGAACACCGCCGCGGCCCGTCCGTCCGGCAACGGTGAGAGCGTCACGGCCGCTTCGCTCTGGGAATAGCGCGTCTTTGCCGTGCAGCGGACAGGCTCCGTCAGCGTCTCGAAAGCGATCCAGTTGACGTCCTCCACCACAAGGCGGCGGGCATACAGCCGCTCCTCCGGCCCTAAGACCACCGCGTTGCGCGCGGCGTCCTTGCCCAGGACGTACAGCGGATACGCACTGCCGCCCACGCCCAGACCTTTGCGCTGGCCGGTGGTGTAGCACGCAAGGCCCCGGTGGCGGCCCAGGACGCGGCCCGCCTCGTCCACAAAATCCCCCGGCGTCAGGGCAACGCCGCCGGAGCGCTGCAAAAACGCCGTGTAGTCGCCGTCGGGGAGGAAGCAAATGTCCTGGCTGTCCTTTTTCCGGGCCGTGACCAGTCCCGCGTCCTCCGCCAGGGCGCGGACCTCATCCTTGTCCGTCATCTCGCCCAGGGGCATCAGCGTCCGGGAGAGCTGTTCCTGAGAGAGACGGTAGAGCACATAGCTTTGATCCTTCCGGGCGCTCCGCCCCTTTTTCAGCAGCCAGCGGCGGCGCGTTTCATCGTATGCGACGCGGGCGTAGTGGCCGGTGGCGATGAATCCGCAGCACAGCCGGTCCGCCGCCTCCAGCATCTTGGCAAATTTCACCGTGGGATTGCATTGGATGCAGGGATTCGGCGTGCGCCCGGCCCGGTACTCCGCCACAAAATCGTCCACGACGCACGCGAAAAAAGCCTCCCGCGCCGGGTATACCGTAAAGGGAATGGCGAGACGCCGGGCAACGGCGCGGGCGTCGTCCTCGCTGCCGGACGCTTTGCCGCTGCACAGGTCCAGCATAACGCCCTGGACTTCATACCCCGCGCGCTGCAACAGCAACACGCAGGCGCTGGAGTCCACCCCGCCGCTCATTCCCACTAAAACACGTCTGTCCTCCATGGGTCTTTGTCTCCTTTGCCTAAAAAATTCAAAATCAGTATAGCATATTTATGGCAAATGTGCTATACTAATCTCAGATCAGGAACAAAGATTTGTTTCACCCCATCTCTGTTTTGGAGGCGTTGTACTATGAGTAAAAGAATCATCACCATCGGCCGGACCTACGGCAGCGGCGGGCGGCTCATCGGCCGCGAGGTCGCCGTGAAACTTGGGTACACGTTTTACGACAAGGAGCTGATCGAGCTGGCCGCAAAGGAGTGCGGCTTTTCCCCGGACTTCATCCAGGCCAACGAGCAGCGTTCCAGCTTTGGGTTCTTCTCGAACCTGACCAGCCACGGCTTTTCCTATTCCAAGGATACCCTGCCCCCGGCGGACATGCTGTTTGTGGCCCAGTGCAAGGTCATCCAGGACGTGGCGTCGAAGGAGGACTGCGTCATCGTCGGCCGCTGCGCGGACTATGTTCTGCGGGACTTTCCCAACTGCCTGCACGTCTTCATCCGCTCCACGGAGGAGGACTGCATCCACCGCGCGATCACCTATTACGGCATCCCGAAGGAGAAGGCGGCGGAGGAGATCCGCAAGATGGACCGCCACCGCGGCGCTCACTGCAAACGCTACACCGACCGCACCTGGGGCGCGTCGGAAAATTACGACATGATGCTCAATACCGCCCGCTTCGGCATCGAGGGCTGCGTCGATCTGATCTGTGACGCGGCGAACCGCTCCAAGGAGACTGTGCGGGATATTGTGTATTGATGGGAATAAAAGCGTATGGGGCACCCCGCGGGGCGCCCCATACATATCCTTACTTGTGCATCACTGCACTGCCGCTGAACGGCAATATCTATATAGGATACTACCATATCATACGCCGAAAGTCAAGGAAGTTGCATCAATCAGTACAACATTTTTTGTACAAAACTGCCAATATGTTTTTCTTCTCCCGATTTATTCCCACAGGTACAGCGTTTTCAGCTGTGTATTGATCTTTTCCATATCCCGTGTGGATAAACGAACACCGTAGAGGGGATCGTCTTTTTTCAGCGGCCGCTTGATGCGCATTTTGCTGATTGTAATGATTTGGCAGGTGTTGGCGACGCTGCCCGCTTTCAAATGATCGATTTCGTCAAGAATGCTTTTTGCTTTTTCATTCATTTTTTTAGCGGCCCACGCTTTTGCACGGGCTTCTTCAAGAGAAGTGCCTTTTTCAATCATGGTTGTCGATTCGTCGATCAAACGGTTGGCGCTGTTATAGTATGCCGTTGCCTGTTCAAAAAGCGGCGCATACAAGCCGTCCTCCAGCAAACAGGTGTAGAGATTTTCTTTGTAATCCGGCTTTAAGGACATCAGCGGCACGACCGTTACGATGGGGGAACGCAGCGCGGGCTTCTTGTCGATGACCACGGCGAAATGACGCCCCCCGAACTCACGGCCGACACGGTAACCGAAATCAACGGAAATAACACATCCGCGTTTCAGACGCGGCACAGTCTGTGGATGGAATGTGTCTTCGTTGCGCAGAAGCCTCGCATAATCTTTTACCCAGTACGCCAACAGCTGGGCGCGTTTTTTGGGAGTTCGACTTTTTTGCTGTGCCCATTCGTTCATTAAAGATGAAATTTTTTCGAGAGACTGGTCGATATGCTGCTTCAATTCGGCATCTGTCATTGTTTTTGACATGATAGCGCCTTCTTCCTGCTTTTTCGATTAGCTTAAGTTATGAATTAACCGCCACTCGGCCAAGTGACGGTTTCTTAGGTTTAACTATGAAATTGACATCTGAGCCAGCCGCTTACGCAGTGCTCTTTCTACCTCCATTATACCCATCCTTGCCAATTTGTCAAGTACGCCCCGCATACTTTACCAAACCGTCAACCTCCGCATACACCTTATATAATATACCCACACCTCAAACAAAAAACCGCAACGCACACCCCTTACCCCTGTCCCATGTTGCACACAAATGTACAACCTTTCGCCCGTCCGCGTTACATATAAATACACCCGCACGCTGCGCGACCGCCCGCGTCTGCCAAACGCTCCCGCTCCTGCCGCCCACAGGATGCTTTGTTACGGTTATGTTACAGATGCCCAAAACCCATTGACGAATACAAATTCCGATGTTAAAGTAACAGCACAAGGCCAAGAGGGGCTAGGCAGACCCAGCACAGATACGGGAACGGCTAGCCACGGTATGTGTGCTATGTATGCCGAAAACCTCCGAACCTTGCAAATTTACATTTGCGTCCTAAGGGGAGTTATGCGTCCCGTTTTTACGCAAAAATGTTACGATTTTGCATGAGAATGAGACGAAAACGAACCAAACAGACGCAAAAAGTTCAAAAGGAGGAAACTACCTATGAAGAATCTGAAAAAGATTCTGTCCCTGGTGCTGGCTCTGGCCATGGCCCTGTCGCTCATGACCGTCGCCTTCGCCAAGGACACGGGTGACTTCGCCGACGGCGACGACGTCACCTATGCAGAGGCGGTCGATGTGATGGCCACCGTGGGCGTCTTCAACGGCGTCGGCGACGGCACGAACTTCGATCCGAAGGGCACCCTGACTCGTGAGCAGGCCGCCAAGATCATCACCTACATGATCATGGGCCAGGCCCAGGCTGACAAGCTGGTTGCCACCATCGCACCTTTCGCGGACGTGTCCGCGGATCGTTGGAGCGCAGGCGCGATCGCTTATTGCTCCAGCGAGGGCATCATGAACGGCACCGGCAGCGGCAAGTTCAACCCCACCGGCGAGCTGACCGGCCTCCAGTTTGCAAAGATGCTGCTCGTTGCCCTGGGCTATGACGCAGACATCGAGAAGATGACCGGCGCCGCTTGGGGCCTGGCGACTTCCAAGCTGGCTTATGCTGTGGAGCTGGACGACGGCATGGACGACATCAACCTGACCGCTCCCATGACCCGTGAGCAGGCGGCCCAGATGGCGTTCACCACCATGCAGACTCCTACCGTCCGCTATCCTGACAAGGGCAGCACTATCTCCGTCAACGGCGCAGTCGTCGAGTTCGGCGCACGCGAGGCTGAGTATGTGACCAGCACCATTGCCAAGGAGCAGACCATCTCCGACACGCGCCTGTCCAACACCAAGGATTTCACCATCGAATTCGCTGAGAAGTACTGCCCCAAGCTGGAGCGCAAAGGTGACCTCGATGCGTTCGGCCGTCCTTCCTACACTTGGACCTATGACAAGAAGGAAATCGGCACCTACATCGACACCGATCTGTTCTACGGCGAGTTTACCGGCAAGGTGACCGGC
>CANSLL010000051.1 GCA_947647695.1 uncultured Clostridia bacterium
CTTTCTGTCCGTACAGAAAGTACCCGAGGGGTCCGGGGGCGAGAAGCCCCCGGGGCTGTAGGCCAACACCAACGTAGCATCATAGATGCTCCCCCGCAACGGAATTGCATCCAAGGACGTTATCCCACCCACCCAAAAAAGGTATCCCCGCTTTCGCGGGGATAAAGCCCCGCCGCCGGCCGGCGGCAAAAAGGAGGACTACAATGGATACCATCGCTGCCATTTCTACCGCCCGCGGCGTCAGCGCCGCAGTGGGCATCCTCCGCGTCAGCGGCCCGGATGCCCTGTCCGCCGCGGACGCCGTCACCCGCCGCAGTAGCGGCGCGCCCTTGTCCGCCGCGCCGCCGCGTACCATGGTGCGCTGCGCCCTGCTGGACGCCGGCGGCGCCGTCATCGACGACATCTTGGCCGTGATCTTCCCCGGCCCCAACAGCTATACCGGCGAGGATGTGGTGGAGCTTCACTGCCACGGCGCGCCTGTCGTCCTGGAGGAGGGCCTGCGCGCCCTGTTCGCCGCCGGCGCGCGCCAGGCCAAGGCCGGAGAATTCACCAAGCGCACCTTCCTCAACGGCCATCTTGACCTGACCCAGGCGGAAGCCGTCATTGACCTGATCGAGGCGGAGACCGCTGCAGAGGCCCGCAACGCCGCGGGCCAACTGAATGGCGCGCTGCGCCGGGCCGTGGACGGCGTCTACGACGCCCTCCTTGGCCTGACCGCCCGCTTTTACGCCGTGGTGGACTATCCCGACGAGGACATCGAACCCCTGCAAATGCAGGAGCTGAAACAAACCTTAACGGAAAGCGCCGCGGTACTCCGCCGCCTCCTGGCCACGGCGGAGCGGGGACAGGTACTGAAAAAAGGCGTCTCCACCGCCATCGTGGGACGGCCCAACGCGGGCAAGTCCTCCCTGCTCAACGCCCTGGCGGGATACGAGCGGGCCATTGTCACCGATCTCCCCGGCACCACTCGGGATACGGTGGAGGAAAAAGTCCTCTGCGGCGGCGTTACCCTGCGGCTCACCGACACGGCAGGCATCCGGGACACGGAGGACGCCGTGGAAAAATTGGGCGTGGCCCGGTCCCGCCAGGCCCTGGACAGCGCGGACCTGGTGCTTGCAGTGGTGGACGGCTCCGTTCCTATGACGGAGGAGGACAGCGCCATCCTGCTCCAGGCGTCCCGCAAGGAAAAATGGATCCTGGTCTTTTCCAAAGCAGATCTCTGCGGCGCACCGCCCGCGGCACTCTCCCTTGACGCAGACTGCCCTCCGCCCGCGGCCGTTGTTTCCCTGTCCTCCGTAACAGGCCAGGGCCTGGACGCGTTGGAGCAGGCCGTGGCGGCGCTGTATCCCGACCCCGGCGTCCCCCAGGGCACGGTGGTAACAAACGCCCGCCAGACCGAAGCCCTCCGGCGGGCGCTGGACGCAATCACCTCTGCCTTGGACGCCCTGACGGCGGGTATGACGCCCGACGCGGTCCTCACCGACGGGGAGGAAGCCCTGTCCGCCCTGGGCGAGCTGACGGGAAAGACCGCCCGCGCAGACCTGGTCAGCGCAATCTTCTCCCGTTTTTGCGTAGGAAAGTGAAAATATCGTTCAGTATATGACGATAAATCGTATAAATGATTGCATAAGAAAACAGAATGTGGTAAACTCTCTATATCGTAAACGATATAGAGAGTTTTTTGTTTGGCGGCCGCCCAGCGTGCACCGCCCCACAACAGGAGGAAAGCACAGTATGGATGAATTGTTGGAAATGAAACAACGCCTGCGGGAGCAGCGCCCCGCGTCCTGGGAGAACCTGCCCGATATCCCGCTGTATATGGACCAGGTCCTGGCCCTGATGAACCGTCAGACCATCCAGTTCAACGGAGAGGACAGCCTGACCGCTGCCATGGTCAACAACTACATCAAGGACGGCGTCGCGCCCCGGGCCGAGGGCAAGCGGTACAACGCCACCCATCTGGCCTATCTGACGATGATCTGCGTCTTAAAGCAGGTCCTCCCCGTGCGGGACGTGGCCTTGCTGATCAACCGGGAGATGAGCGCCCAGAGCGTGGAGGAAAACTACGACCGCTTCTGCGCGGAGCTGAGCAGCGCCCTGAACAGCGCCGCCGACTTGCTTCCGGAGGACCTTTCCGAGGCGGACCTTGTGAGCACGGCCATGAACTACGCCCTTTTGAGCTACGCCTACGGCCTGGCGGGCCGGCGCATGACGGAGTTGCTGCGGGAGGACAACGAAGCGCCCCAGGACGCCGGGGAGCATCGGGGACGCCGCCGCCACAAAAAGAAGGACGGCGAAACGAAGGGGGAGGAATGAGCCTATGAATTGGCTACAGCTTTGCATCGATACCGCCCCCACGGGGCTGGAACCCCTGGAGGCCATGCTCTCGTCCCTGGGCATCGACAGCGTGGAAATCGAGGACGAGGGGGATTTTCAGGCGTTCCTCACCCAGAACCAGGCCTGCTGGGACTATGTGGACGACGCCCTCCTGGCGGAAAAACGGGGCAAATGCCGGGTCAAATGCTACCTCACCGACGACGAAAACGGCTGGTCCCAGACCGCCTCCGTCCGCCTGGCCATGGAGGAGCTGAAAAAGACCTGCTCCGGCGTGGACCTGGGCCCCATGATCCTGACCGTAGACCATGTGGCGAACGAGGACTGGGAGAACAACTGGAAACAGTATTACCGCCCCATCGAGATCGGGACGCGGCTGCTGATCGTCCCGGAATGGCTGGAGGCAGAGGAAACGGATCGGGTTACGCTGCGCCTGGACCCCGGCCTTGCCTTTGGCACGGGAAGTCATGCCACCACCCGCATGTGTCTTGCCCAACTGGACAAACGCATCCGCGGCGGCGAGCGGGTGCTGGACCTGGGCTGCGGCAGCGGCATTTTGTCCATCGCCGCCCTGCGCCTGGGCGCGCGGGAGGCCGTCGCCTGCGACATCGACGAAAAGGCCGCGGATGTGGCCTATGAAAACGCCGCCCTGAACGGCATCGGCCGGGATGCCTACCGGGTGCTCCACGGAGACATCCTCAAGGACCACGCGCTGCGCGCCGCCATCGGCGGCGGGTACGACGTGGTGCTGGCCAACATCGTCGCGGATGTGATCCTGGCCCTGGCCCCGGCGGTGGGCGGCCTGCTGGCGGAGGACGGCGTGTTCCTCTGCTCCGGCATCATCGACGAACGGGCGGAGGAGGTGCGCGCCGGTTTGGCCGCCGCCGGTCTGGAGGTGCTGGAAACCCAGGCGGAGGAAGGATGGTACGCCTTTGCCGCCCGGTGCGAACGGCGCGCTTGAAAAGCTCCCAAGCCGCATTTTTTGCAATCATAAAATGGAAAGGAGCTGTACGGCATTTTGAAACAGTCTCAACCTGCATCCCGGAGCGACGGTCCGAAAAAGAGCAACCCAAGAGTGGCGGCGCTGTATGTGATCCTGCGTATGTCCGTTGTGGCGGTGCTGATTGCCCAATGCCTCAACGGCAACTGGGAGAATGTGTTCTTATGTATTTTGACGCTGATTTTGTTTATGCTCCCGTCTCTGATCGAGCGGCGGCTGCGCATCGAGCTGCCCGATACGCTGGAGGTCATCCTTCTTTTGTTCATCTATGCCGCGGAGATTTTAGGAGAGATCCGCGCTTATTACATTGATTTTCCCTTTTGGGACACCATGCTCCACACGCTCAACGGCTTTTTGTGCGCGGCCATCGGATTTTGTCTGATCGACCTGCTCAACCGGGACAAGCGCATCACGTTTACCCTTTCGCCTTTGTATGTGGCGGTGACGGCGTTTTGTTTTTCCATGACGGTGGGTGTGCTGTGGGAGTTTTTCGAGTGCGCCATGGATCAATTTTTCCTGCTGGACATGCAAAAAGACACCGTGGTAACGGCCATCAGCTCGGTGATGCTGGACAGCGCGGGAGGCAATGTTCCCACGGTCGTGCGCGATATCCAGGACGTGATCGTCGTCCACAGCGACGGGACGCAGCAGGCCCTGGGCCTGGGCGGATACCTGGACATCGGGCTGTTGGATACGATGAAGGATTTGTTTGTCAATTTCATTGGCGCGGTGGTATTTTCCGCAGTGGGTTATGTTTATATCAAGCGCCGGGGCAAGAGCAAATTTGCCCGGCGGTTTATTCCCCAGGTCCGGTGAGGAGGAGGCGCGCCCGCGCAAGCGGGAGCGCCTTTTTTGTTCCGGGCGCCGGAATAAAAAACAGCCCCCGCTTTCGCGGGGGATACAAGCGGAAGCCCCGGCCTGCGCCGGGGCTTCCACAACATCAATTCTCTGCTCTCTTTTTCAGGGCCAAATACCGGTTGCGTGCCTGCTTCTCCGCTACGGACATCAACTCCTTCGCCCGCTCGGGGAACGTAATGGTCAGCGACGAATAACGATGCTCGCCCATGACAAACTTGCGGTAGCTCTCATTGGGCTCCTTGCTGTCCAGCTGGAACGGATTATTATCCCGCCGCGGATCGTAGCGGAACAAATGCCAGTAACCCGCCTTCACCGCGTTCTCCATCTCCGTCATGGACTTGCTCATGCCCGCCTTGATGCCGTGGTTGATGCACGGCGCGTAGGCGATGATCAGGGACGGCCCGTCGTACTGCTCCGCCGCGCGGAACGCCTTGATGCACTGCTCGTAGTCCGCGCCCATGGCCACCTGGGCCACATACACATAACCGTAAGACATGGCGATCGCCGCCAGATCCTTCTTCTTGACGACCTTGCCCGCCGCAGCAAACTGTGCCGTCGCCGCCGTGGGCGTCGCCTTCGACGCCTGGCCGCCCGTATTGGAATAGACCTCCGTATCAAACACCAGCACGTTTACATTCAAGCCCGACGCCAGGACATGGTCCAGACCGCCATAGCCGATATCATAAGCCCAGCCGTCGCCGCCGAAAATCCACACCGACTTGTACGCCAGCATATCCTTGTTCTCCAACACATACCGGCACTGCTCGGAATAGGTCGGGTCCACGTTCTTCTCGCACTTGGCGATCAGCTTCTCGCCCAGCTCCCGGGAGGCCGTGTAGTCGTCCCGCTCCGCCAGCCAGCGGTTCGCGATCTCCGCAAAGACCATGCTGTGCGCCAGCTCGGTGATCACGCTGTGCAGCTTCGCCCGGCGCTGGCGCACAGCCAGCTTCATGCCGTAGCCAAACTCCGCGTTGTCCTCAAACAGGGAGTTTTCCCAGGCGGGACCGCGCCCCTCGTGGTTGACCGTGTAGGGCGTGGACGGCGCGCTGCCGCCCCAGATGGAGGAACAGCCCGTGGCGTTGGCGATATACATATGGTCGCCGAACAGCTGGGTGACCAGCTTGGCGTAGGGCGTCTCGCCGCAGCCGCCGCAGGCGCCGGAGAACTCCAGCAGCGGACGGTGAAACTGGGCTTCCTTCGTCAGATTGTCCGCAAAATGCAGGTTCTTGTCGGTGAACTTCTTCAGCGCATAGTCGTAAACGGCCTGCTGGCCCACTTCGTCCTCGTAGGGCATCATGTCGATGGCCTTGTTCTTCGCCGGACACACGTTGGAGCAGGAGCCGCAGCCGGTGCAGTCCACCGGGGAGACGGTGATGGCAAACTTGTACTGCTCCATACCCTTGCCCAGGAACGGCGCGGTCTTCGTCTTCTCCGGCGCCTTGGCCAGCTCCTCCGCCGTGACGGCATAGGAGCGGAGCACGCCGTGGGGGCAGACCATGACGCACTTGTTGCACTGGATGCAGTGGCGCGGGACCCACGCCGGCACGTCCACTGCGATGCCCCGGCGCTCAAACTGGGACGTACCCTGGGGCAGCGTGCCGCCGGGACAGACGTCCTTCATCACCGATACGGGGATATCGTCGCCCCGCATGGCGTTGGCCGGGAGCATCACCTTTTCCACGAACCGGGCCAGCTCCGGCCGGTCGGTATCGATCTTCACGCGCACCTTCTTGTCCTTGGCCGTCTTCCACTCAGCGGGAATCTTGATCTCCCGCAGGGACGTCAGGCCCGCGTCGATGGCCTCCCAGTTCATCTCCACGATGCTCTCGCCCTTGTGACCGTAGCTCTGGAGCACCGCTTCCTTCATATACTGCACCGCGTCGTCCAGGGGGATAACCTTGGCCAGCTTGAAGAAAGCAGACTGGAGCACCATATTCGTCCGCTCGCCCAGGCCGATGTCCCGGGCCAGCTTGATGGCGTCGCAGGTGTAGAACTTGATCTTGTGGCGGGCCAGATACCGCTTCACCACCGCCGGCAGATGCTCGTCCAGCTCCTCGGGCAGCCAGTCGCAGTTGAGCAGGAAGGTGCCGCCGGGCTTGATGTCCTGGACGATGTCGTACTTTTCAATATACGCCGGGCAGTGGCAGGCGACAAAATCCGCCTTGGTGACGTAATAGGTGGATTTGATCCGGTTCTTGCCGAAGCGCAGATGGGAAATCGTCACGCCGCCGGACTTCTTGGAGTCGTACTGGAAGTAAGCCTGGACGTTCAGATCCGTATGGTCGCCGATGATCTTGATGGAGTTCTTGTTCGCTCCCACGGTGCCGTCGCTGCCCAGGCCCCAGAACTTGCAGGCGATGGTGCCCCGGGCCGCCACGTTGGGCTCCTCGACGATGGGCAGGGACAGGTGGGTCACATCGTCGTTGATATTGATGGTGAAGCTGTTCACCGGCTCCTCCGCCGCGCCGTTGAGGAACGCCGCCAGGATGCCTCCGGGGGTGGTGTCCTTGGACCCCAGGCCGTAGCGTCCGCCCACCACGCGCACGTCCTTCATGGCGCTGCCGCTGAGGGCGCGCACCACGTCCAGGTACAGCGGCTCGCCGGGAGCGCCCGGCTCCTTGCAGCGGTCCATGACCACGATGTTCTTGCAGCTTGCCGGAAGCTGGGCCAGGAAATGCTCGATGGAGAAGGGGCGGTACAGGCGCACCTTGATCAGGCCCGCCTTGCCCAGGCCCTTCTTTTCCATATAGTCCACGACCTCCTCCGCCGCGTCGCATACGGAGCCCATGGCGATCATCACGGTTTCGGCCTCGGGGTCGCCGTAATAATCAAAGAGGTGATAGTCGCTGCCGATGCGCTCGTTGATCTCGTCCATAGTCTCCTGGACGATCTGGGGCAGGGCGTCATAGTACCCGTTGGCGGCCTCGCGGCCCTGGAAGAAGATATCCGGGTTCTGGGCGCTGCCCCGGAGCACGGGGTGATCCGGGTTCAGAGACTTGGCCCGGAAACGCTTGACAAGGGCCGGGTCCATCATCTCGTTCAGGTCGTTGTAATCCCACGCCGCCACCTTGCGGATCTCATGGGAGGTGCGGAAGCCGTCGAAGAAATGCAAAAACGGCACCTCGCCCTTGAGGGTCGCCAGATGGGCCACGGCGGCCAGATCCATGACCTCCTGGGGATTGTTGGAGCACAGCATGGCGTAGCCCGTCTGACGGCAGGCCATCACGTCCGTGTGATCGCCGAAAATGGACAGGGCGTGGGTCGCCACGGCGCGGGCGGACACATGGATCACGCTGGGTAGCTGGCTGCCGGCGATCTTATACATATTGGGGATCATCAGCAGCAGGCCCTGGGACGCGGTGAACGTCGTCGTCAGCGCGCCGGCGGACAGGGACCCGTGGACCGCGCCCGCAGCGCCGCCCTCGGACTGCATCTCCGCGATGCGCACCGTCTGGCCAAACAGGTTCTTCCGGCCCGCAGCGGACCACTTGTCCACGCACTCGGCCATCACCGACGAGGGGGTGATGGGATAGATCGCCGCGACCTCGGTAAAGGCGTAGGCTACATGGGCGGCGGCGGTATTGCCGTCCATCGTTTTCTTCGCTCGTTTGATCAATAAACTCACTCTCCTTACAAAAATAGGTGCTACTTCCGCATTTTACATTTATAATTCTGATATTCCTACCTACCATACCATAAAATTCAATGAGTGTCTATCTCTATTTTTCGCAGCCGCCCCTGTTTCATCCTCGAAATTTCCCCGACCGCCCGTCTTTTTTTTCCGCCGGCACGCCGGTGCGCACAGTTTACCCTCCATCTGTTTCTTTTTGGCGGACATACGGGGCAAAGTGCCGGGGAAATGGCCTTGCGGGACAGGCAGGATTGTTGTAAAATGAAAAAAATGGGAAAAAGCGCCCGAAGGGCGTCAAAATCACTGCCGTGCCGGTGTGCGGGACGCGCCCGGCCGGGAAAGGAGCTGTATTATGGTCGTTTCCATCCCCTCCTTAGGACTGACCGGGATTTCCGGCTATTCCGTGTCGGTGGAGTGCTTCCTCTCCGGGGGGCTGCCCGCCTTCGACGTGGTGGGCCTGCCCGACGCCGCCGTGCGGGAATCCCGCGAGCGGGTGCGGGCGGCGGTGAAAAACTGCGGGGAGAAATTCCCCGTCAGCCGCATCACGGTCAATCTGGCCCCGGCCAACCGGAAAAAGGAGGGCACGCTGTACGACCTGCCCATCTTTTTGGGCATCCTGACCGCCGGGGAGCTGCTGGACAAACCGCCGGAGGACGCGGCCTTCATCGGCGAGCTATCCCTGACCGGGGCGCTGCGGGGCGTCCGAGGGGTGCTGCCCATGGCCCTGGCTGCGGTGCGCGCGGGCATCAAGACCCTGTACCTCCCGGCGGAGAACGCCGCCGAGGCGACGCTGGCCGGAGGACTGACGGTCTACGGCGTACCGGACGTGATGTCTCTGGTGGCCCATCTGCGGGGCGAGCGGCCCCTGACCCCCGCCGCGCCCTGGACGCCGGGGGGTGAGACGGAGGAGCTGCCGGACCTGCGGGACGTGATGGGCCAGGAGAACTGCCGCCGCGCCCTGGAAATCGCCGCCGCGGGCGGCCACAACCTGCTGTTCATCGGCAGCCCCGGCGCGGGCAAATCCATGCTGGCCCGCCGCCTGCCGTCGATCCTGCCGGACATGACCCGCCGGGAGGCCCTGGAGACCACGGAGATCTGGTCCGTGGCGGGCCTGACGGACAGCCGCCATCCCCTGCTGACCCAGCGGCCCTTCCGGGCGCCCCACCATACGGTCTCCGCCGCGGCCCTGGCCGGGGGCGGCGCGTCTCCCCACCCCGGAGAGATCTCCCTGGCCCACAACGGCGTGCTGTTTTTAGACGAGCTGCCGGAGTTCCAAAAAGACGCCCTGGAGGCCCTGCGCCAGCCCCTGGAGGACGGCGAGGTGACCATCACCCGCACGGCGGGGACGCTGCGCCTGCCCAGCCGCTTCACCTTGGTGTGCGCCATGAACCCCTGCCGCTGCGGCTGGTACGGCCACCCCTCGGGCCGCTGTACCTGCTCTGCCGCAGCGGTGCGCAAATATGTCGACCGCATCTCCGGGCCCCTGCTGGACCGCATCGACCTCCATGTCCGCGTCCCGTCGGTGGAGTACGACGCCATGCGCCGCAAGGCGGTACCCGAGGACAGCGCCGCGGTCCGGGCGCGGGTGAACGCGGCCCGTGCCGCCCAACAGGAGCGTTTTGCCGGTACGGACACGGCCTGCAACGCCTATATGACGCCGGCGATGCTGGCGGAATACTGCGCCCTGGACGCGGCGGGGGAAGCGCTGATGAAAAACGCCTTCGCCCGCATGGGCCTCACCGCCCGGTCCCACGACCGCATCCTGCGGGTAGCCCGCACCATCGCGGATCTGGACGCGGCAGAGCGCATCGAAAGCGTCCATCTGGCCGAGGCCATCCAGTACCGCAACACCGATATTTTGAAAGGATGAGCGCCATGTCTGAACCTCAAATGAACAACCGGAGCGGTTCCCTGTACGAAGCCATCGTCGGCGCGATTCAGAGCGACGGCACGCTGCCGCGCGATTTCTCCCTGCCCCGGGAAGAAAACGAGGACCCCAAGGCCCTGCGCTTTGCCGACGGCGCCAAGGACGGCATCTCCCTGTACCACATGGCGCCGGACAAACGGGACATCAAGCCCCTGACGGAGGTGGTGGGACTGATCGCCGCCGGGTCTTTTGACGCGGCGCGGGAGTGTCTGCGCCTGTTCTTCTCCATGGGGGAATTTACCCTCATGCTCCCCCTGATCGACGATTTGCAGGAGTGGATCGTGGCCCATAAGGACGCCATCGACCCGGAAAAGCTCTACGCCTTCTGCGTGGAGGAAGCGAAAACGGGCGCGGAACGGGAGCGCGTAAAATTCGCCCTGGCATGCCTGGAGCTGCTGAACACCGGCGCGGACGAGGGCGTGCGCAACCTCGTCCGGGTGCTAGCCCTGTCCGACGAGTTCACCCTCTACGCCCTGTTCCTCATGCGCCAGTGGCCCGACGGCAACGCCCTTATTTTTGACACGGCGCAGCACGTCTCCGGCTGGGGCCGCATCCACGCCGTTGAGCGTCTGGAGCCAGACACGGCGGAGATCCGCCGCTGGCTGCTCCGGGAAGGGTGGCAAAACAACGTTATGGCCGCCTACTCGGCTCTGACCTGTTTGGAAAAGTCCGGCGTGATTGCACGGATGGCGGAAGGGGTGCTGGAGGAAGACGATTATGCGTCCCTGACCGGCCTGCTCCCGGCCCTGCTGGAAGAGGGCGGTCCCGTGGCGGGCATCGGCGCGCTGGAGAATGCCCCGGCGTTTTTGGCGGGGTATCTCGACTGTGCGGAGCAGCGCGCCGCGTCCCTGGTAGACTACAACGCCGTGCTGGCTCTGCAGACGTACTGCGCGGCCCAGGAGCCGCCCCTGACCCCACTGGCCGGGCGCTGCGCCGCCCTGCTGGACCGTCCCGCCTGCCGTGATCTGGCGGAGCGGGCGGCGGAGACCGGGGAGGATCTTGACTTCGCCAAAGCCATGGGCGTCGATGTGACGGCGCGCGTCCTGACGCTGCTGGGCGAGGACTACCGGGCGCATTACGCCCTCCTCTACCTACTGCACGACAGCCCCGCGGCATTGAAACAGGCGGCGGCCCTGGCAGAAAGCGCGCTGCCCCTGGACGCCCTGTCCACGGGAGCTCAGGACGAGCGGGGCTTTGGCCCGGAGTATGCGCTCCACCACGCCCTGGGCTATACCGTCCAGTTCCTGGACACTCTGCCCGGTACGGGCGAGGCGCTGGTGGCCGCGGCGTTGAACTGCCCCGTCACCAACTGCCGCGCTTCGGCGCTGCGGACGCTGGCGGCGTGGAAGCAGGCGGGCTATGGGGCGGAAGGGGCGGTAATGGAGGCCCTTTCGCGCCTGCGGGAGACAGAGGAGAACAAGGAGCTGAAGCAGCAGATCAAAGCCCTTTCCTGACGGGTTTCCGCCCCGGCGGAAAGGAAAAAAAGGAGCCCCGTGATGTACGTCAAGCTGATCCAACCGAAAATGGAGCGCCGTCCCATGGACTCGGCGATCAAGAGCCGCATGGCCCCGCCCCTGGGACTGCTGACCGTCGCCGCCATCGTCCGGCAGGATCACCGGGTGGTCTTAGAGGACGAAAACATCCGGCCTGTCGTCTATGACGACAGGCCGGACCTGGTGGGCATCACCGTCACCGTGGACGCCCTGCCGCGGGCCATATCCATCGCCCGGCGGTTCCGCGCCCTGGGCGTGCCCGTGGTAGCGGGAGGCATCCATATCACCACGGCCTGGGATACCGTACCGCCGGATGCCTTTGACGCGCTGTGCATCGGCGCGGCGGAAGGGACGTGGCCGGACATCCTGAGAGATGCCGCGGCGGGACAGCTGCGCCCCGTCTACCGCTGCGCCCGGCCCCTGACGGGAACAGACATCGTCTCTCCCGCCTACGATCTGTTGACGGAAGGGGCGTATCTCTACTGCAACATCGTCCACACCAGCCGGGGCTGTCCCTTCCGGTGTGATTTCTGCTACAACAGCGCGCCGGAGCGCCAATACGTCAAGCGGCCCGTGGCCGACGTGCTCCGGGACATCCGGGCCGTGGGCGCGCGGCATATCATGTTCATCGACGACAATTTTGCCGGGGACATCCCCTGGACCTATGAATTGGTGCGGGCGTTGAAGCCCTTAAACATCAAATGGAACGCGGCGGTGTCGGTGGATATCGCCCGGCACGGCAGCCTGCTGGACGAGATGCGCGCGAGCGGATGCGAGAGCCTGTTCCTCGGCTTTGAGAGCATCAGCGGAGAAAACATCGCGGGCGTCCACAAGGTGCAAAATGACACGGCGCAATACGACGCGGTGGTGGAGGCGCTGCACAGCCGGGGCATCATGATCAACGCAAGTTTTGTGTTTGGCCTCGACGGCGACACGCCGGAGACGTTCCGCCGGACGCTGGAGTGGATCGTGACGCGCCGCATCGAGACGGTGACGTCCCATATCCTGACGCCTTACCCCGGCACGGCGCTGTACGCGCGCATGGCGGCGCAGGGGCGTATCGTGACAGAGGACCTGTCGCGGTACAACACGGCCCATGTGGTGTTCCGCCCGGCGGGGATGACGGAGGAGGAGCTGTATGCGGGGTATCTATGGCTGTACCGGCAGGTGTACAGCTTCCGCAACATCCTGCGGCGGCTTCCGCGGGCGCGGGGGCAGCGTCCGGCGTATCTGGCGTTCAACCTGCTTTACCGCAAGTTTGGACGGTGGACCGATCTGCTGTGCAGGCTGATCGGTTATGCGCGCATCGGGCGCTGGGGGGAGCGGCTGGCGCGGTACCCCCGGTGAGGGGGATTTCTTGCGACGCGGAAGGCCGCGCCGCGCGGGGGGACGATGGCGGCATCGTGACCGCCCCGCTGGGGCTGCGCGCCCCAGACCCGCGGTTCCTTTCTGCGCGGGCAGAAAGGAACCAAAGACCCGCTTAAGGGGCGGCGCAATCGCGATGCTGCGCCGGAGCGTTGCTCCGGCACGACATCGCCAGTCGCAGCCCCTTAAGAATCCCTTTCCTTGTTTTTTGCGTGTCTATGCTTTACGTTCCGTTGGTGCGTCGTTTCTGTTCTTAGACCGGTCATTGTCACCGGTCTCTCCGAGGTGCTTTGCGGCAGTCAGTGTCCGCTTTACCGTGTCTAATCACAGATAGGAGGAAGGGTGCAAGACAGGACTACCCCTACCTCTTGCGCCGCTCCCCGCTTCGCTGGCCGCTGAGTGGGTGGTCGACACTTGTGTTGCGTTGGCCGCATAAGTGGTGCGATAGTGGCAGGTTTCCCTGTCATTCCGAGGAGGGGCATAGCCCCGACGTGGGAATCCGTCTCCCGTCTTTCGTAATCTCAAATGCTCCCCACCCTCGTTGCCGCACGAGTGAGCGCGGAGCGCGGAAAGAGGAGGAGTCCCTCACGCAAAGCCGCTGTGCGATCAGTAGCAATGACAGGATATGCCAAATAGACCACTAACCTATCGTAAAGCACCTCGGAGAG
>CANSLL010000052.1 GCA_947647695.1 uncultured Clostridia bacterium
TTTCCGTTCCGTTAGCGCGCCGTTTCTGTACCCAGTCCGGTCATTGATGCCGGTCCCTCCGATCTGCTTTGCGGCAGTTAGTGACCGCTTTATTGTGTCTAATCACTGATAGGAGGAAGGGTGCAAGACAAGACTACCCCTACCTCTTGCGCCGCTCCCCGCTACGCTGGCCGCTGAGTTGGGTGCGTAACGCTTGTGTTGCGTTGGTCGCTTTGGTGGTGTGGTAGTGGCAGGTTTCCCTGTCATTCCGAGGAGGGACATAGCCCCGACGTGGGAATCCGTCTCCCGTCCCTTCTCCTTCGTCCCTCGTAAATACTCAAATGCGAGCCCAGCGCAGCGGGTCGCATTTGATCAGGAAGAAGGAACGGAGCGCAGTTTTCGCCACCAGGTGGAAACGGGATATGCGCAGCTTCCCCTGCCGCACAACGAAACACGGAGCGTAAAAACGAAGCGTGCGCAGTTTCTTCTAACACCGCACCACTGAGCGCGGAGCGCGGAAAGAGAAGGAGTACCTCGCGCAAAGCCGCTGTGCGACCGTCAGCAATGACAGGCTGCGTCCATGAGACCACTAACCCATCGCAAAGCACCTCGGAGAGACCGGCACCAGTGACCGGTCTGCGTACAGAAACGACGCACTAACGTACCGCAAAGCATAGACACGCAAAAAGAAGAAAGGGATTCTTAAGGGGCGGCGACTGGCGATGTCGTGCCGGAGCAAAGCTCCGGCGCAGCATCGCAGTTGCGCCGCTCCTTAAGCGGCTCTTTGGGTACTTTCTGTCCGCACAGAAAGTACCCGAGGGGTCCGGGGGCGAGAAGCCCCCGGGGCTGTAGGCCAACACCAACGTAGCATCATAGATGCTCCCCCGCAACGGAGTTACATCCAAGGACGTTACCCCACCCACCCAGAAAAGGTATCCCCGCTTTTGCGGGGATGGCCCCGCCGCCGGCGCCGGCGGCAAATCCCCCCACCGGAGGCCACTATGAAAGAAAAAACTACAATGAAGCGCTTGCTTTATGAAACAATTTTGATCGTGGGCGGCTGCGCCATCTTCGCCCTGGGCTTCGACTGGTGCGTCGCACCCAACCACTTCTCCATCGGCGGAATGACCGGCATCGCCCAGATCATCAACGCCCTCTTTCCCCTCCTGCCCGTGGGCGTGCTCACGATCGTACTGAATATCCCCCTGTTCGCCCTGGGCTGGGTCTTCCTCGGCAAACGCGCCCTCCTGACTTCCCTGATCGCCATGGTGCTCAGCTCCCTGATGCTGGACGGTTTTGCTGCGCTCTACGACTTCCCGCCCATGGACCCCATGCTCGCCAGCGTCTATGGCGGCGTATTCCTTGGAATCTCCATGGGCCTGCTCATGCTCGTCAACACCACCACCGGCGGCACAGAGCTGGGCGCACGCCTCCTGAAATTCCCCTTTCCCCACCTGCCCATCGGCAAGCTGTGCCTCATCATCGATGTCGCCGTCGTCAGCCTTTACGCCGCCGTGTTCCACAGCCTGCTCAACGCCATGTACGGCGTCATCGCCCTGTATATCTGCTCAATCGTGATGGACTACATCATCTACGGCAGCCGTACCGCCCAGGTGGCCTATATCATCAGCGACCAATACGAAGCCATCACCGCAAAGCTCCTGGAAATGGACCGGGGCGTGACTCTGCTCCAGGGCGAGGGCGCTTTCAGCCGCAACCAGCGCAAAGTCATCCTCTGCGCGATGAAACGCAGCCAGATCGTGCCCGTAAAGCTCATGGTGCGGGACATCGACCCCGACGCCTTCGTGATCGTCTGCAAGGCCAACGAGGTCCTGGGCGAGGGATTCGGCGAATACACCAAGGACAGTCTGTAACGATACGGCGGGGAAAGGAGGGTCCCACCCATGAAAAAAATCTGCACGGCGCTGCTCCTTGTGGCGGCAGCCTGCCTGACCAGCGGCTGCGCCGCAGTGCTGGAGCGAAGCTACAGCTCCGTGCGGCCCCATACCAGCCAGTACTGGGAAGAGGGCGCGTCTTCCTCGGCGCTGCGGGTCGAGGACTACCAAAGCCTCGTCAACGGCCTGTTGGTGCTGGTCTCCAACCAGACGGAAACCGGCGTCGTGCGCCTGTACGGCTATGCGGAGCAGAGCGCCGTGGTGGCGGATATGGACCGCGCCGTTACGGAGGTAACCATGGAGGACCCCCTGGGCGCTTACCTGGTGGAATACGTCACCTATGAATGCGCCGAGGAAACCAGCTGCTACGAAGTCACGGTAAAATTCTCCTACCAGAAAACGCCGGCCCAGCTGCGGGAAATGGTCAACGCCACCACCACCAGCGCCCTGCCGGACCTGCTGCGCGCCGCCCTGGCCGAGGGCAGGACCGTCCTGGCCGTCAAGGTGGGGTACATGGACCAGGCCCCAGAAACGATCTACGACACCTTGGCAGCGGTCATGGCCGAGGCCGGACGAGACGAGGACAGCTGGACGGTCCAATATTACCCCGACGCCGGAGAAGTGGGCGACGCACGGGTGGTGGAGATCGTCTGGCAGATCCCCGAGGAACCCGCCGTCCCCTCCAATGCGATCCCCCAGCAGCCTTTTGCAAACGCCCCACTCGCCTGACCCCCCGTAAGGAACATCCGAAATGTCCCGGCACACCGCCCGCTGTGTCCACCGGGCGGCAAAACACCCTCCCTGCCTCCTCCCGAACGGCATGGCCCTGCCTCGCCGTTTGGGAATTTTTTTTATTTTTTTCCCGTCCCCCTCTTGACAACAGGGCAGCAATGTATTATTGTATTAAGCGCCTAATACAATAATACGAATACGGCATGACCGGAAGGAGTGGACGATATGAAAAAACAGGGTGTCTTTCTTGGCGCGGTCCTGGCGCTGTTTTTCACATTGGGGATCGGTTATCTGGCGGAATGCGCTGTGACCCGGCCCTGGCCTTCCTCCGCCATACCGGCGGCCCAGACCGGCGGCGAGATCCACTTCATCCGCACCGAGGAGGATCTGTACGCCATGGCCACCGGCGCGGATTTTCTGGGCGGACACTACGTCCTTGATGGGGACATTACCCTCACCCGTCCCTGGAAGCCCATCGGCTCCCACCTGCGGCCTTTCACCGGGACCTTTGACGGAAACGGCCATGTGATCTACGGCCTGAAGGCCCACGGACGCAACGCGGGGATGTTCGGCTACACCCGCGGTGCAGTCATCCGCAATGTGGTGCTGGAGCGGGCGACGCTCCAGGGCGGCGCCTTCTTCCCCATTGCCGCCCTCGCCGAGGACACCCTGATCGAGGAATGCTTCATCAACGCCCCGCGGGCGCGGACGCCGGAGGGGCAACACTCCCTGCCGGACGGCGCGGCAGCGGTGTAACACCGGAAAAGGAAAAGCAGCGATCGATCTAAAATGAATAAATGAATATTGGAAAGGATGGGAGTACAATGAAACGAAACGGATATGTCACCTTATGCGCCCTTGTGCTGCTGGCTCTGACCCTCCTGGCGGGCTGCGGCCTGCCTGCACCGGCGGACAGCGGGGAGGACGGTCCCTCCGGCAGCACCGGATTCCTCGATGAGAAAAAGGCCATGTATCTTGCAAAACAGGACATGGACGGCAACGTCCTCTTCACTCTCGGCAAGGAGGAAGCCGAAGCCTTTTTCCTGGCCTATTTTGACGGCAGCGATTCGTTGGAAGGAGAGCTGTTTGTCAACACGGACGGCCTGACACCGGCGTGTCAGTATGTGATCACCCAGGATCAGACCATCCTCGCGGGCCAGACCGAGCCCCAGAGCGCCGAGGAGATCCTCCGCTTCACCTTATACGAGGATTCCGACGCGGTCACCATGCAGGTCTCGGCCAGCGCCGTCAGCGGCATGGACGCGGACTGGCTGGACGGCCTGCTGCAATTCAGCTATCAGGGCGACGCGGAGGATACGGCCTATCTGAGGTCCTGTACGCAAGAGGATGTAGCGGATGCAGCATAATGTACGGACACTTGAATATGAATATGGAGGTCTCATCATGGGATGGCAGTTAAATAAAAATCAGCCGATCTACCTCCAGTTAGTGGCGGAGCTGCAAAGCAGGATCGTCTCCGGGGTCTACCGCCCCGGCGGCAAGATCGACGCGGTGCGGGACCTGGCCGCGGAAGCGGCGGTGAATCCCAACACCATGCAGCGCGCCCTGGCGGAGCTGGAACAGAGCGGCCTGCTGCGCGCCGAGCGCACGGCGGGACGGTTCGTCACCGAGGACGCGGAGCTGATCGCCTCGGTGCGCCGGAATCTGGCGCAGGAGAAGATCAACGCGTTTATGTGGGACATGTCCACCTTGGGCTACCGCAGGGAGGAGATCACCGCATTGATGCGGGAAACTGTGGAGGGCGAAGCGCCGGACGGCGCGCCGCCGAAGGAAATCATGGAAGGAGAGAGAACGCATGGCTGAATTGCTGCGCTGTGAAAATGTATGGAAGGGCTACGGCGGAAAGCAGGTTCTGATGGATTTCAACCTGCAAGTGGACGGCGGCCGGATCGTGGGCCTGCTGGGCCCCAACGGCTGTGGCAAGACCACGTTTATGAAGCTGGTCAACGGTCTGCTGGTGCCCAATCAGGGCCAGATCCTGATCGACGGCTACGCGCCGGGGCCGGAGAGCAAGGCGCGGGTATCCTACCTGCCCGACGCCAACTACCTGCCCGACTGGATGAAGGTAGAGGACCTGGTGGTCATGGTGGCGGATTTCTTCCCGGATTTCGACGCCGCAAAGGCCATCGCCATGTTGAGTGATCTGAAGATCAGCGGCCTGGAACGGCTGAAGACCCTGTCCAAGGGCACCAAGGAAAAGGTGCAGCTGATCCTGGCCATGAGCCGCCAGGCCCGGCTGTATATGCTGGACGAACCCATCGGCGGCGTGGACCCGGCGGCCCGCGACTATATCCTCAACACCATCATCGGCAACTACAACGAAAACGCCGCGGTCATCATTTCCACCCATCTGATCATGGACATCGAACAGGTGCTGGACGAGGCGGTGTTCCTGAACAACGGACAGGTGATGCTCCACAAGAGCGTGGACGCCATCCGCGAGGAAGACGGCAAAAGTGTGGACGATTTGTTCCGGGAGGTATTCAGATGCTGACAAAATTGTTGAAATACGAATTCCGCGCCACGGCCCGCCTCTTCGGCCTGTGCTATCTGGGCACGCTGGGCGCCGCGCTGCTCCTGCGCATCATGGCCACTCTGGCCTGGGACCATACCTGGGAATACAGCAGCCAGATGGAACAGCTTTTCCCCATGCGAGACGTGGCTGCCGGTATGAGCGGCGCCCTCTACGCCATCATGATCGCCGCCGTAGTCGTACTTACCTTCATTGTGATCCTCCAGCGGTTTTACAAAAACCTGCTGGGCGGCGAGGGGTACCTGATGCACACCCTGCCCGTGCGGCCCTGGGAGCATATCACCGCAAAGCTCATTGCCGCCGTGGTCTGGTCGGTGCTGAGCACCATCGTGATCTTCCTTTCCCTCTTCGTCGTGGGCATGGATCTGAAACTGATCCGCGAGCTGTTCGCCGACCTGCTGGCGTTCTCGTGGTACTTCCAGGCAGAGTTCCACTTCCCCCTGATCGTTGCCGCAGGAGAACTCATTTTCGTACTTCTGGTGAGCACCGTGGCGTCGGTGCTGCAAATCTACGCAGCAATCATGCTGGGCCACCAGGCGCAAAAGCACAAAATTGCTTTGGCCGTAGGCGCATATTTCGGCATCGGTATGGTTTTGAATGTGGCAATGTCCATCCTGCTGAACGTGTTGTTTGTCATTGTGGAAGCCGCGCCCGATTCCCTGCTGGACGCCGTGGGCGCGTTTTTGGAAAACCTTTCGGTCATGCAGGCTTACCATTTGGTGATCCTTTTCATGCTCCTGTTCAACCTGATTCTGTCTGTACTGTTCTTTGTGATGACGGAGCGCCTGATGCGGCGCAATCTGAATCTGGAGTAAGGGGCCATGGGATTTGTGAACGCCACCCTGTCCACGCTGCTGGGCGCCATCGTCCTGGCGGAAGGGCTGCGCCGCCAGCGCAGCGCAGACAGCGCCCCCGCAAAAGGACAGCAGAAATAAACGTCCCCCCGCCCCGCTCCGCCGCCGGACGGAGCGGGGCGGGGACATCCGCAAAACCCATCCCGGAAAAGGAGCTTCCCGATGAAAAAGTATCTCATTGCATTTCTCATTGCCGCAGTTTTGCTGGCGGTGGAAGACACCCTGGCGTACAAATGCCGCAGCGCCCTGTGGGGCGGCGTGCTCCCGGCCCTGGCCCTGGCCGGCAGCATCGCCGTGTTCGCCTTGGGCGGTGTCCCGGCCACGCCCCATTTCGTGCTCCCCTTTGCGGCCCTCAACGCCGCGCTGCTGTGGGCCTGGTCCTGTGGACGGGAAAAGCGCCGCCGCAGGGAAACCGGCGGCGGGGAACCGGCGGCTTGAAAAAGCGGGCAAGCATCGTCAGGCCCCGGACGGTAACATGTGTATCAAACAGCGCAAGGAACTTTCGCACACCATTGGTGAGGTGATTTGATGAAAAAGATCGCAGTTTTATTGCTCCTGCTTTCCGCTGTGGCCGGCTTGTCCGCCTGCGGGAAAGCCGATTCCCCCCTGCCGGCTCAGGATGGACCGGAAAAAATCCACGAGGATGTTTCAGCCGAAACCGTTCAGCGTGTTTCGATCGGCGGAAACGCCCGGTCCATTGTCATACGGCAGAGCGCCGAGGATCACTTTTCCTTTTACAACGGAGATTTGAACGACGCCCATACCTACCAGGTCCGGTGCGAGGAAACGGACGGCGTGCTTACGATCGACATTGAGATGGAAACCGGTCGGGACGACGGCAATTCTATCCTCGGCTCCCTTCTGATCGACATCCCCCAGCAGGAATTTGAAGCGGTCGAAGCCTCAGGCGATTTCAGGCAGATTTCCGCCGATACACTCCATTCGGACTTATTTGTCCATGCAGATAATACTTTTGTCAATCTTGACCTGGAGGCCGACCGTCTGGAACACGATATCACCCTGGACGGTTCGGAAACAGGCTCCTTGACGGGCGCCTCCCTTTACCTGGACCGCTTCCCCGACAACGTAAAAATGGAGCTTGACGTCGCGCCGGGCGGCGTGATCAACGACCCCGACGGCATTCTGGTGGAAAACGGCTCGGGCTCCGGGACCCCGGTCATAAGCGTCAGCGGTACAAAAGAAATCAATATTTACCGGAAAGAATAAAAAACGGTATTCAAAATCCCTCCGCAGTGTGATACAATGGAAGCATCAAACCACAACGGAGGGATCTTTATGACTGAAACAACATCCTTATTCAGCAACGACCAGATTTTGGCCTGGATGAAATACTTTTGCGACAAGGCGGCAATGGATGTAAAAACCGTCAAGCTGATGGACATCAGCGCAAAGCACAAAAACGTGATCCCCGCTGTGGAAGCGAACCGTTATGTGCTGGTATTCGCTGGCGCGGGGCACCCCACGCTGTTTTACGATATGTGGAACGCGGGCCTGGGCGAATGCGACGTCTGGCGCAAAGCGGGCACAATGCCGGAGGGCGAGGTGCAGCGCAGCAAGGTCAGCCAACTCATCAACCAGGGCGTGGACGGCCCCGAGGTGATGCTCATCGTCAACGACCAGGCCGACAGCGCCTACCGCATCGGCTTGCAGAACAAGCGCTTTTCCAAGGGCTCCGTGCGCTACGTCGCCCACGAGATCCGCGCGGTGATGATGAGTATGCTGGAGGTGCGCAAGGAGGATACCATCTGCATCATCAGCGGCGAGAGCATCGCCGTGGAAGCCGCCATGAGCGCCGACGAGGGGACGATCATCGCCGTGGAGTACAACGAAAGCGACCGGACATCCATGGAGGAAAACGTCAACAAATTTGGCCTGAACAACGTGCAGATCATCCCGGATATGGCCCCGGAGACCCTGAAAACCATCCCCGTGCCCACCACGGCCTTCATCGTGGCGGCGGAAAACCTGGAAAGCGAGATCCAGGCCCTGCTGGCGCTGAATCCCGATATGCGGTTTATGATCTACACCCTGGAGCTGAATATTTTGGCAAAGATCCCGTCCCTGTTTGAAAAGTATCACATCCACGATATGGAGGTCCTCCAGATCACCGTTTCCAAGCTGCGCAGCAGCGGGATGTTTGAAACGAAGCCCGTCCCCTGGATCATCTCCGGCAACGCGGGCAGCGCAGGCGCCGACGCATAACAGATACCGTATACGAAAAGAAGGATGCTCCCGATATCCATCGGGAGCATCCTTTGGCATGTGGAAAACCGGCAAACCGCTTTTGGGGCAGGACTTTTCCCCCGGGCCGCACAGGCGGCGGGAGGTCGTTTTATACCTGCCCGTCCTCCCGGCAATAAATCGGCGCGGCCTGATCCGTCAGCCCCGCAAGACCGGGATTGTGCTCCATAAAAATGACATTGCGCGCGCCGATATAGGGCGCAAGGGACTCGCCGATGGCACGGAACGCATCCTCCCGCCCTTTCAGCGGAGACGCCGCCTGTAGGATGACCATCCAGTCCCGGTCCTCCGGGCGGTCGTCCGGTTCCTTCTGCACCATGCACATCCATGCCTTTTCCACGTCCTCCTGGGCACGCAGGCCGGCCGAAAGCGTAAAGACCACGCCGTCGGGATATTCCCTGGGCACCAGCAGCTTGACATTCTGCTGCCTCGGACGCAGCGCCGCCTCCGGGTCCTCCCCGTTCAGCTCCGCCGTGCGGACCCGGCTCCACAGCTTGGCCAGCTGCTCGCACATGGGCCTGCCGCAAATCAGGTTCGGCTTGGCAAAGGGATTTACGATGACGCCCTTCAGCTCCTCGTGCTCCACCAGATAAGCGTATGCGTCGGAGATATCCACGATGAGCATGGACTGGCCGATCACCTGCTGCTGGCTGCGCAGCTCGTCCATATCCGTAAACAGCGGCAGGTACTGCTCCCCTTTTTCATTTTGCAGCGTGCGCGCCGGGAAGTCCTCCGGCAGCTTGCCCTTGACGGGGATTACCGGCAGCAGGAACCGGGCGCGGATCATCTGACGGGTCACCGCGTCCTGCCGTTCCTGGGTGGGGTTGTCGTGCATGACCTGGTACGCCTTGACCAGGGCGTCGTTCCGAATGTTCTTGATCTCTTTTTTCATAGGTGTTTTCTCCTTTTCGCGGCACACCGCGCCGCATCGTCCGTTCTCTGACTGAATATAGTATACCCCACCCGGCGGCGGAACGCAAGGCGGCGAACTGTGATTTTTGCCACAGAAAAAGTCCGGTGTCCGCGTTATACTGTCAACAGTCCGTCCCGGACAGAAATTCGGTAGAATCTAATTGTCTTTGCCCGCAAAGCGGTTGATATTACGGCGGTAAAATGATAAAATAAGAAAAAATTAAGAGATAGGCGCGAAATTTGCGCCGGTGCGGGCGGGGCCAGGCGCTTTCGCCGTGCGGAAAGAAAGGAGACGCTCCACTTTGACTATCGGACTGGACGTCGGCTCCACCACGATCAAATGCGTTGTGCTGGATGAGCAAGAACAAATCATATATCAGACCTATGAACGCCATTTCTCCCTGATCACGGCCAAAACCGTGGAGATGCTGGAGGACCTTTGCCGCCGGTTCTCCCATGAGACCCACTGGAACCTGGCCATCGCCGGCAGCGCGGGCATGGGCATGGCGGAATTTGCGGGCATCCAGTTCGTGCAGGAGGTCTACGCCGCCAAGCGCGCGGCGGACAAGCGCGCGCCGGGCACGGACTGTATCATCGAGCTGGGCGGCGAGGACGCCAAGATCATCTTCCTGGGCAACGGTATGGAGGCGCGGATGAACGGCACCTGCGCCGGCGGCACCGGCGCGTTCATCGACCAGATGGCCACGCTGCTGGACGTCTCCGTGGACGAAATGGACGCCCTGGCCGCCGCCCACGAACGGATCTACACCATCGCGTCCCGCTGCGGCGTGTTTGCCAAGAGCGATATCCAGCCCCTGCTGAATCAGGGCGCAAAAAAGAGCGACATCGCCGCCAGCATCTTTTACGCCGTGGTCAACCAGACCATCGGCGGTCTGGCCCAGGGCCGCCCCATGCGGGGCAATATCCTCTATCTCGGCGGACCGCTGACCTTTATGCCGGAGCTGCGCCGGTGCTTTGACAAGACGCTGAACGTCACGGGCCTGTGCCCGGACAATTCCCTGTACTATGTCGCCCTGGGCGCAGCCTATTCCGCGGTCCAGAACTGCGACCTGCCCGCGGCCGTGGAACGGCTGAAGGCTTATGTTTCCTCATCGGAATGGGAAAAGCTGCCGCCGCTGTTTGAAAGCGAGGCAGATTATGACGCCTTCCGCCGCCGCCATGAGGCGGCGGATGTGCGGCGCGGCAGTCTGGACGGCTGCGCCGGTCCCGCCTATATCGGCATCGACGCCGGTTCCACCACGCTGAAAGCCGTTGTCACCGATGAAAGCGGCGCGCTGCTGCATTCCTCGTATCTGCCCAACGCAGGCAACCCCGTGCCGGTCATCCGGGATTTCCTTGGGGACTTGTATCAAAAAAAGCCGGATCTTTTCGTCGCCGCCGCCTGTGTGACGGGCTACGGCGAGGACATCATCAAAAATGCTTTCCATGTGGACTTCGGCCTGGTGGAGACAGCGGCCCACTTCACCGCCGCCAAGGCCTTCATGCCGGACGTGGAATTCATTGTGGACATCGGCGGCCAAGACATGAAATGCTTCCATGTGCGCGGCGGCGTGGTGGACAACATCTACCTCAACGAAGCCTGTTCCTCCGGCTGCGGTTCCTTTTTGCAGACCTTTGCCAACGCCCTGCACTACGATGTGGAGGAGTTTTCCAAGCTGGGCCTGTACGCCTCCGGGGCCGTGGATCTCGGCTCCCGCTGCACGGTGTTTATGAACTCCTCGGTCAAGCAGGCCCAGAAGGACGGCGCCACCACCGGGGATATCTCCGCCGGTCTTTCCGTGAGTATCGTGAAAAACGCCATCTACAAGGTCATCCGCCCCACCAGCCTGGACGATCTGGGCAAACGCATCGTCGTCCAGGGCGGCACCTTCCTCAACGACGCCGTGCTCCGTGCCTTTGAGCGGGAGCTGGGCGTGGACGTGGTCCGCCCCGCCATCGCCGGTCTGATGGGCGCTTACGGCTGCGCCCTCTACGCCCGTCAGATGGCCCAACCAGGCCGGCGGAGCACGATCCTGACCGCGGAGGAGCTGAAAAACTTCTCCCATACGGTGCGCAGCGCGTCCTGCGGCCTGTGCTCGAACAACTGCGGCCTGACCATCAACACCTTTGGCGACGGCGCGAAGTACATCAGCGGCAACCGCTGCGAGCGCCCCGTGACAAAAAAAGCGGTGTCGGACGAATTAAATATCTACCGTTTCAAGCAGGACTACATGAAAAACCTGACGCCCGTTCCCGGCAAGCGGAACGTGCGCATCGGCATCCCCCTGGGGCTGAACCTGTGGGAACTGGCGCCGTTTTGGCACGCCTTCTTTACCGAACTGGGCTTTGAAGTCGTGCTCTCCGGCCAGTCCAACCGGGCCACGTTCCTCAAAGGCCAGACCTCCATCCCCAGCGACACGGTGTGCTTCCCCGCCAAGCTCCTCCACGGCCATGTGGAGGAGCTGATGGACGCGGGCGTCCAGGCGATCTATTACCCCTGCATGAGCTTTAATTTTGAAGAGCATCTGGGGGACAATCATTATAACTGTCCGGTGGTAGCCTATTACCCGGAAACCATCGCCGCCAACATGACGCTGCGCAACAACGTTTTGCTCATCAACGACTACGCCGGCCCCCACAAGCGCCAGGAGTTCGCGGGGAAAATGACGGAGACGCTGCAAAAGTATTTCGACGGCATCCGTCTGGGGGACGTCAAGCGCGCGGCTGCCAAGGCATACCAGGCGCGGGAGGCATATCTTGCGGCGGTGCATGAAAAGGGACAGCGCATCATCGAACAGGCCCGCAGTCAGGGCAAACGCATCGTCTGTCTGGCCGGGCGTCCGTATCACGCGGACCCGGAGATCAACCACGGCATCGATCTTCTGATGACCTCTCTTGGGCTTGCAGTGATTTCGGAGGACTGCCTGAGTCCCGACGTGCGGAAATTCCCCGTCCATGTGCTGAACCAGTGGACGTATCACGCCCGGCTGTACGCGGCGGCCAAATATGTGGGCACGCAAAAGGATATGGAGCTGGTACAGCTGATTTCCTTCGGCTGCGGGCTGGACGCCATCACCTCCGACGAATGCCGCGCCATCCTGGAGCGGGCGGGTAAGATCTATACCCAGATCAAGATCGACGAGATCACAAACCTGGGCACGGTGAAGGTGCGGCTGCGCAGTCTGCTGGCCACTTTGGAGCAAAAGGAGAGATCAGGTCTATGGCGGAATTGAAATACGATAAAAACGGCAGGCTTCTTTTCACCAAGGAGATGAAAAAGGAGTATACGGTGCTGGTGCCGGACATGCTGCCGATCCATTTCAATATCATGCGCAATATCTTTGTCAACGAAGGCTACAAGGTGGCTCTGCTGGACAACGCCGGCGAGCGGGTCAAGCAGCTGGGTCTGAAATACACTCACAACGACATCTGCTATCCCGCCCTGCTGGTGACGGGGCAGTTCCTCGATGCCTTGACCTCCGGGGAATATGACCCTCATAAGGTGGCCCTGATCATCATGCAGACCGGCGGCGGCTGCCGTGCCTCGAACTATATCCACATCATCCGCAAGGCGCTGGCACGGGCGGGTTTTGACTATGTGCCCGTGATCTCCTTCAATCTCTCCGGCACGGAGTCCAACCCGGGCTTTCATCTGACGCTGCCCATCATCCGCCGGATGCTGGCGGGGGTGATCTACGGCGATATGATCATGCTGCTGAGCAATCAGACGCGGCCCTACGAGGTGGAAGCGGGCAAGACCGACCAGCTGGTGCGCCTGTGGATCGACCATATCTCCAATCAGTTCAAGAATTCCAAGGGCTATTCCCTGGGAGAGATGCGGGAGAATTTCAAGCATATCATCCACAGCTTTTCCGCCATCCAGCGGGAGCAGCGGGAAAAGGTCCGCGTAGGCATCGTGGGCGAGATCTACGTCAAGTACGCCTCCTTCGCCAACAACGGCCTGGAAAAGTTCCTGGACGAGCAGGACTGCGAGGTCATGGTGCCGGGTCTTCTTGGCTTTTTGATGTTTAAGGTTGACGCCCGCATTCAGGATTTCCTGATCTACGGCGGCAG
>CANSLL010000053.1 GCA_947647695.1 uncultured Clostridia bacterium
TCCAGGGGGAGGAGATCATGTTTTCCTCCAATGAAACGACGGCGTCGGAGTATGAGCTGGCCCGTAAGCTGGGCGCGATCATCAACCTTGACGATATCACCCATATCAACTTCCTCGACCGGCTGACGGGCATTCCGCCCCTGGTCTGCTGCCGCTATAATCCCGGCGGTCACTTTGCCCTGGGCAATACGATCATGGATCACCCATGCGACGCAAAGTACGGCATGACGCCGGAGCAGATCAAGGAGAGCTATATCCGCCTGCAAAAGCTGGGGGCGAAGGAATTCGGGATGCACGCATTCCTGGTCAGCGGCGCGATGACGAACAAGTATTATCCGGCCCTGGCGGAGATCATGTTCAAAAAAGCGGTGCAGCTGCATAAGGAGACCGGCGCACAGTTCAAGTTCATCAACCTTTCCGGCGGCATCGGCATCCCTTACACCCCGGAGGAAAAGGGCAATAATATTGCCGTGATCGGCGAGGGCGTGCGCAGGGCCTATGAGAAGATCCTTGTGCCCGCCGGTATGGGGGATGTGGCGATCTACACGGAGCTGGGCCGTTTTATGCTGGGGCCGTACGGCTGCCTTGTTACCACGGCCATCCATGAGAAGCATACATACAAGGAATATATCGGCGTGGACGCCTGCGCAGTCAATCTGATGCGCCCGGCGATGTACGGCGCATACCATCACATCACGGTGATGGGGAAGGAGCGCCGTCCCCAGGACCATATGTATGATATTGTCGGGTCCCTGTGCGAAAATAACGACAAGTTTGCCATCGACCGCATGATGCCCCGTGTGGATGTGGGCGATCTGCTGGTCATCCATGACACCGGCGCCCACGGCTTTTCCATGGGGTATAATTACAACGGCAAGCTCCGCAGCGCGGAGGTCCTGCTGAAGGAGGACGGCACCACGGAGCTGATTCGCCGCGCGGAGACGCCGGAGGATTATTTTGCCACAATGGTTTTTTAAGGAGAGAAAAAGCATGGCTAAAATCATGATGAAAATGCCGCTGGTGGAGCTGGACGGCGATGAAATGACCCGCATCCTCTGGCAGAAGATCAAGGACGAGCTGCTGAAGCCCTATGTGGAGCTGAAAACGGAGTATTACGACCTGGGCCTTCCGGCGCGGGAGGCCACCCAGGACCAGGTGACTGTGGACGCGGCCAATGCCATCGCCAAATATGGTGTGGGTGTAAAGTGCGCGACCATCACACCCAATGCCCAGCGGGTGGAGGAATACAAACTGAGCCGGATGTGGAAGAGTCCCAACGGCACATTGCGCGCGATCCTGGACGGTACGGTGTTCCGCACGCCCATCGTGGTCAACAATATCCGTCCCGTGGTGCGCACTTGGACGCGGCCCATCACCATTGCCCGCCACGCCTACGGCGATATCTATAAGGCGACGGAGTACCGCGTGCCGGAGCGGGGGAAGGCGGAGCTGGTGTTTACGAACGACGCCGGAGAGGTCACGTTCCGGGAGACGGTCTATGAGTTTGAGTGTCCCGGCGTGCTCCAGGGCTCGTATAATAAGGACAGCTCGATCTATTCCTTTGCCCACGCCTGCTTCCAGTATGCGCTGACATTGAAGCAGGATCTGTGGTTTTCCGCGAAAGACACGATCTCCAAGCAATACGATCATCGTTTTAAGGATATTTTTGCGGAGCTGTATGAAAAGGAATACAAAACGAAGTTTGAGACCGCAGGGATCCGCTATCGTTATATGCTGATCGACAGCGCTGTGGCGGGGCTGATGCAGTGCAGCGGCGGCGTGCTGTGGGCGTGCAAGAATTACGACGGCGATGTGATGAGCGATATGGTCTCCTCCGCCTTCGGCAGCCTTGCCATGATGACCAGCGTTCTGGTTTCTCCCGATGGGAAGTATGAATATGAGGCGGCCCACGGTACGGTGCAGGATCATTATTACCGTCATCTCAAGGGGGAAAGGACCTCGACAAACCCGGTGGCGACAGTCTTTGCCTGGACGGGCGCCCTCCGCCAGCGGGGGACGATGGACGGTCTGCCGGAGCTGTGCGCCTTTGCGGACCGGCTGGAGCAGGCCTGCCTTTCCACGATCGAGGACGGCGTCATGACCGGAGACATCGCGCCGCTGTGCGACACGCCGGTGGAGGCGGTGGACACGGATACGTTTTTTGCTGCGGTCCGCGCCCGTTTGGATGCGCTGATGCAGGCTTGAGGTGCGGAAAAGGGCTCCGTTTTTGCGCAGCAAGTGTTTGAACGTTATAAAAGCGCGGCACAGGGGACTTTAATGTCCCCTGTGCCGCGCTTTCCTTTTTTGCTGCTTTTTTTCAAAGCGAAGCGCTGCACTGGCAAGTTTTTTCTGTCGTGTGCATTCTCTACGCTGTTCCTTTGTTGCTTCCCGCTGCAGCTGCACCGCCTGTTGGCTTTTTGTACCGGGCGCGCGCCGCTCCGTCAATGCCCGCGCCTGCCGTTGGCGGCGTTTGGGATTGCCGGAAAGACTGCCCTTGTCCGTGTCCGCTACCGGTGGACTGAAGGAAAGAGAGAAAAACTGCGTCAGGATCAGCTGGTACACCTCCTGCTCCCGCGGTTCCGCGCCGAACGTTACCTTGCAGACGCGCAGGGACCCGTCCTCCCAGCGTTGGAACAATCCCACCCAGAAGGGGTCCTCAAAATACACTTGCAGCATAGACCTCGATTCGCTCATAAAAAAGCCCTCCTTAAAAAAATGCTGCAAAGAAGGGACGACCAAGGAGGAGGGCTACTGACGGCGTTCCCGCCGCGGCCGGACTACCGACCGGCCTGTGTTTTTATCTTTGCCCATTCAGTATATCAGATGAGCGAGAAAATTGCGAATGGTTTTTAACAATTTGCTGCTTGCTGCGTATGGAGGTGGATCCGACGCATGGCGTTCATCCAGAAAGAGGTATCGTTCATGCTTCACGGTCGGCGAGTGCTATTTCCCGCAACAGGGCGGCGCACAACTGCGCTGCGGTTTCAGAGGCCTTGCGGCAGTTGGCTTCAAAGTCCTCTGTACTGCGCTGGTCTGCTGCGTCTGTGACCGTGCGGATAGAGAGAAATGGGAGGCTGTTTGCGTAACAAACATGAGCAATGCTTGCCGTTTCCATGTCTACGGTCAAAGGATGGTATTTTTCAATGATAGCATCTCTAATTCTATTTGTGACAAACGTTTCGCCTGTGACCATTCTACCGGTGCGGCATGGGAGCCCGGCTTTCTGTGCGGCAGTCCGGGCAAGGGAAAGCAGCCTCATGTCTGCCGGGAACCAGATGGAGTCCAGCCAGGGATGAAACTCTGTTAGAATGTCCTCAGCCACATCGTGGTATGCGGTTTCGCTGCCAATGACTGTATCAAAGGGGGAAAGGGCAGGACTTAACCCGCCTGCTGTACCGGAATTGAGAATCGCGTCAACGTGGCAGGTATCGATGAGGAGCTGTGCGGCAAGGGCGGCGTTGACCTTGCACACACCGCTGAATAAAGCAGCAACGGAAACGCCCGCGATGGTCCCCTCATGGATGGACAAAAGGGCCTTTTTCCGGGTGCTTCGATGATTCATTTGGGAGAGAAACGGGGATAATTCTTCATCCGACGCACATATAATCCCGATTTTGTGAAATATGAGAATCCCTCCTTGCCCAGATCGTTCCGGGAGCCACCGGCGTCTTTCGGACGGACAGGATCACACCACGCCGGGAAACAATTTCCCCAGGAAATAATTCATCTGCTTGTACCACCAGGGCCAATCGTGGTTGACATCGGAGCCCCAGTAGTCCACCCAGGCATGGATCCCTTTTGCTTGGAGAATGGCGTCCAGACGGCGGGTGCTGTCCAGCAGCTCGTCCTCCCAGGCCCCTTGTCCCACGCAAAAGATCATGCGGCTGTTGTTGTACTGGGTAATATAGGGGTGATCCGGCGGGAGATTGGGAAGGCTTGCGATGGGGGAGTTGAGGTAGACCAGGTCGTCGCAGTAATTGCCAAAGTAATAGTCCGCCTGGTACAGGCCGCTCAGAGCCAGGACCGTGTCAAACAGGTCCGGGCGGCGAAAGAAAAAGTTTGCCGCATGGAACGCGCCCATGGAGCAGCCGGTGGCCATCAGCTTCTCCCGGCTTCCGGTAATCTCATAAACGCGACGCATCACTTCCTCCGTCACATACCGGTACCATGCCTCGTGGCGCTCGATCCGGCCTCTGGGGTCCCCTTGGGCCGTCCAGCTTTCCCCGTCGATGCTGTCCACACAGAACAGCTGCAAAGCGCCGCGGTCGAGGAACGGGGCGATGGCCTCCGGCATGTGGAAATTTTCGTAGTCATAGAACCGGCCGTTCATACAGGGGAACACGATGCAGGGCTTGCCGGCGTGGCCGTAGCGCTTGAATTCCATGTCCCGCTGGAGCTGGCCGCTGTATTCCTTATAATATTCTATATTCATCTCAAATACCTCCCAGAGACAGTCTTGTGGGCCGAAAGGCAGTATAGCATAGATTTCCGCATTTTGCATACAAAAAATGAATAAAAAACAATTTTTTTCTTTACTATTTTCTATTTTCAATATGGATAAAATGAAGTAAAATACAAGCCAGAATGAGAAAGAGGGCTTTTTTATGAATTTTATTTCTATTTCCCCCAATTTTCCGGCGGTTATGGCTCATTTTTGTACAGCGCTCCGGGACAACGGCGTCAATGTCCTTGGCATCGGCGACGGCGCTTACGACGAACTGACGGACGAGTTGAAGGGCGCGCTGACGGAGTATTACCATGTGGACAGCCTGGAGGATTACGATCAAGTGCTCCGGGCCGTGGGCTATTTCACCTTTAAGTATGGCCGGATCGACTGGCTGGAATCGAACAACGAATACTGGCTCAATCAGGATGCGCGGCTGCGCACGGATTTCAATATCACATCCGGCCTCAAAAGCGATGAAATGGACGTGTATAAATACAAGTCCCGCATGAAAGAGATCTACGAGCGCGCGGGAATACCTGCCGCCCGCTGGCAGTTGGCGGAGACGCTGGATGATGCCCTGGCGTTTGCCGGTGAAGTGGGTTATCCCATGATCATCAAGCCTGACAGCGGCGTGGGCGCGTCGGATACCTGGAAAATCAGGAACGAAAAGGAACTGCGCGCGTTTTTCAAGAAGGAACTGCCGGTGCAGTATATCATGGAGGAGTTTGTCCCCGGCGAGGTGACGACCTTTGACGGCGTCTGCAACAGCAAAGGCGAGGTGCTGTTTGCGGCCAGCCATATTTCGCCCGCGTCCATTATGGACATGGTCAACGAGGGGAACGATTGCTTTTATTATGTCGATCGGGAGATTCCGGCGGATATCCGGGAGGCGGGAGAGAAGGTCCTGGCGGCGCTGGGCGCGAAGAGCCGGTGCTTTCATCTGGAGTTTTTCCGTCTGACGAAGGCGGTGAAGGGATTGGGCAAAAAGGGTCAGGTGGTGGCCCTGGAGATCAACATGCGCCCCGCGGGCGGCTTTACGCCGGATATGATCAACTTTGCCTATTCCGCCAGTCTTTACCAGGCCTATGCGGATATGGTCGCCTATGATGAGCTGCGCCATACCTACGACGGTCCCCATACCTACTGCGCCTATTTTGGCCGCAGGGATGGGAAGAACTATGTTTACAGCAATTATGATATTGTGGAGGCGTACCGCGAGGAGCTGCGTCTGACGGGGCGGATGCCCGCTGCGCTGTCAGGCGCTATGGGCGATCAGGTCTATGTGGCCTGCTTTGAAACGAAGGCGGCGCTGGAAAAAGCATGCCGGGAGATTTTTGCCCTGAAGGAGCCGTTGCGGGGACAAAAGCAAAAGGACGGCGGGGAAAAGTAAGCGTGCCGGTCCGGCGGCACCCGCTGCGGACGGCTTGCGGCCCTGTGCTGAAACAACATGAGACCAGGTCAGGACGCGTGATCCTTTGCAGCGCCGGCAGGGAAGAGATTTCCTGTCGGCGCTGCTGTTTTGTATGGTACGAAAAGTTTCGTGTTATGATAAAAACAAATGATATCGCCGCTATTTCGAATCATCCGCCGGGGCGAAATGCTTCACAAGGAAAGCCGGTCATGATATAATGAGTCCGTATCAAAAAGCAGTGCGGGCAGATCGTGCCCGTCTATGCCGCAGCTGCCGGAATTCCCAACTGCGGCGGGAGGTGGAAAAAGTATGCCGGAGATTCCCATCCTTTCTGTGGCCGCCTATTCCGGGACAGGCAAGACGACGCTGCTGGAGCAGCTGATCCCGGCGCTGAAAGCGCGGGGACTGCGCCTTTGCGTTATGAAGCACGACGCCCATGAATTCCAGGCGGACAAGGAGGGCAAGGACAGCTGGCGTATGACGCAGGCCGGCGCGGACGTGACATTGTTGACCAACGGCGCCCATGCCGTCTGCTTTGAAAACCGTCCCGTTAGTACCGAAACGCTGTTGCGCCGGGTGGAGGATGTGGACTTGATCCTGACGGAGGGATATAAGCACGGTCCCTGGAAAAAGATCGCCCTGTTCCGTGCGGCGGTGGGAAAGCCTTTTCCTTGCGCGTTGGAGGAGTGCCTCGCCGTGGTAACGGACACGCCCCTTAAAACGGGGAATGTGCCCAGTTTTGCCTTTTCGGATGTGGAAGCGCTGGCGGAACGGATCATAACGGAGCTGGACAGCCTGAAAGGAGAGGAACAAGCATGAAGTGCGTAAGAACAGAGGAGGCCCTGGGCCATGTGCTTTGCCACGATATGACGCAGATCATCCCCGGCGTTACAAAGGACGCCCGTTTTCGCAAGGGGCATATCGTGACGGAAGAGGACATCCCGGTACTGCTGTCCATGGGAAAGCAAAATCTCTATATCTGGGAGAAGACGCCGGGGATGCTCCATGAGGACGAGGCGGCGGAGCGCTTATGCGCACTGTGCTGCGGCGAAAATGTGTACCCGTATGCGCCGCCCAAGGAGGGAAAGATCGAGCTGTGCGCCGCGTGCGACGGCCTGTTCAAGATCGACCGGGAAAAGCTGCTGGCGGTCAACACCCAGCGGGAGATGATGATCGCCACCCGCAGCGGCGATGTGGCGGTCCGGCGCGGCGATGTGTTGGCGGCGACGCGGGTCATTCCGCTGATCATCGAGGCGGAAAAGCTGGAGAAGGCGGAGAAAGCGGCAAAGGGCGGTCCTGTCCTGTCCGTTCTGCCCTTTACCAGAAAGCGCGTCGGGATCGTGACCACCGGCAGCGAGGTGTTTACCGGGAAGATCCAAGATGCGTTCGGGCCTGCCATCCGGGCGAAGCTCGACCGTTACGACGTGGAGGTAATGGGCCAGACCATCCTGAACGACGACGCGGACGCCATCGCCGGAGCGATCAACGATTATCTCGCCCAGGGGGCGGATATGATCCTGTGTAGCGGCGGTATGAGCGTGGACCCGGACGATACTACGCCCACCGCCATCCAGAAAAGCGGAGCGGAGATCGTGTCCTACGGCGCGCCGGTGCTCCCGGGGGCGATGTTCCTGCTGGCTTACCGGGGAGAGGTCCCGGTCATGGGGCTGCCGGGGTGCGTCATGTACGCCAAGCAGACGGTGTTCGACCTTGTGCTTCCGCGGGTTATGGCAGGGGAAAAGCTGACCTTTGCAGACCTTGCGCAGTACGGTGAAGGAGGACTTTGCCTGAACTGTTCCGTATGCACCTTCCCGAATTGCGGCTTTGGAAAGTGAGGAGAAAAAATGGGTGCACAACAGCTGAACCATTTTGATGAGAAGGGCAACGCCGTGATGGTGGACGTGACGGAGAAAGCAGAGACGGAACGCATGGCCGTTGCCCGTGGCACGATCTTTGTCAATCGGGAGATTTTCGACGCCATCGCCGGCGGCACGGTCAAAAAAGGCGACGTTTTGGGTACAGCCCGCATCGCGGGCATTCTGGCGGCAAAGCAGACGCCCCATCTCATTCCCATGTGCCATCCTCTGCTGCTGACGAAGGCCGCCGTGGACTTTGAGCTGCATGAGGAAACGCTGTCGGTGGACGCGATCTGTACTGTAAAGCTAAAAGGGCAGACAGGCGTTGAAATGGAAGCGCTTACTGGTGTGAGTGTGGCGCTGCTGACGATTTATGATATGTGTAAGGCGCTGAGCAAGACAATGGAGATTGGGGAGATCCATCTGGAAATGAAATCGGGCGGAAAGAGCGGGACGTATGTCCGCGGGGAGGAAAAAGTATGAGCTATCGTGTGGGTATCCTGACGCTGAGCGACAAGGGCGCGCGGGGGGAGCGGGAGGACCGGAGCGGACCTGCCATTGCAGAGATGATGGAGCAGGCGGGATATGAGGTGGTCTACCGCCGTCTGATGAGCGACGAGCTGGAGCCGATGAAGAAGGAGCTGGCCCGTGTCTGTGATGAAAACGTGTGCGACTTGCTCCTGACCACAGGCGGGACAGGCTTTTCCCTGCGCGACCAGACGCCGGAGGCGACCCTGGCCGTGGCGGAACGTCATGCGCCGGGGATTGCTGAGGGGATGCGCTACAGTTCCTTACAAATTACGCCCCACGCTATGCTCAGCCGCGGCGTAAGCGTGCTGCGCGGACAGACGCTGATCGTCAATCTTCCTGGTTCCGTCAAAGCGGTGCGGGAGAATTTGCGTTTTATCCTGCCGTGCCTTTCCCACGGTCTGGGGATTTTGACCGGCCGGGAAAGCGAATGCGGCACACCCAAAGAAGACCATCACACAGGAGAGGAGCGCTGACGATGGGGGAGTATCCTGTTTCCGTTTCACTGGACGAGGCGCTGGCGCTGATTTTGCAGCACTGCGCGCCGCTGCCGAGGGAGCGGATCGCGTTGGAGCAGGCTGAGGGGCGCGTTCTGGCGGTGGACGTGGTAGCGCCGGAAGATATCCCGCCTTTTCCCCGTTCGCCTTATGACGGCTACGCCCTGTGCGCGGCGGATACCGTTTCCGCTGCGCCGGACAAGGGCGTGACGCTGCGCGTCGTTGAGGAGATCCCTGCCGGCCATGCGCCGGAAAGGGCGCTGCAGGCGGGGCAGGCCGCCAAAATCCTGACCGGCGCGCCGGTCCCTGCGGGCGCGGACGCGGTGGTCAAATTCGAGGATACGGACTTTGCCGGCGATAGCGTAACAGTCTATACGCCGTTTCATGTGGGGGAGAATGTGGTGCCCGCAGGCGAGGATATCCGAGCGGGCAACACCGTTGCAGAGGCCGGGACGGTGGTAGACAGCGCGCTGTTGGGCGTCCTTGCGGGGCTTGGCTGTGCAGAGCTGGAGGTATTCCGCGCGCCCCGTGCGGCGCTGATCTCTACGGGAGACGAGCTTGTCCCTGTGGACGCGGCGTTGGCGCCGGGAAAAATTCGCAACAGCAGCGTATATATGTTGATGTCCTATGCGCGGCGCTGCGGCGCTGTGACGCGCCAATGGGGGATCGTGCCCGACGGGGCGAAGCCCATTGCGGATGCCATTTCCGCAGCTGCGGCGTGCTCTGACGTGGTGCTGACCACCGGCGGCGCATCCGTAGGAGACTACGATATGCTCTGCCGTGCCTTGACACTGCTGGGGGCGGATATCCTGTTCTGGAAGGTGCGCATCAAGCCGGGGGCCGCCTTTGTGGCGACGGTATATGAGGGGACGCTGATCCTGAGTCTGTCCGGTAATCCCTCGGCGGCGGTGACAGCGTTTTTCCTGTTGGGAGTTCCAGCGCTGCGCCGTATGGTGGGACGCCGGGACGAGATACCGCAGCGGGTCAAGGTGCGTCTGGCGCGTCCGTTTGCCAAGAGCAGTCCGAATCTTCGCCTGATCCCCGGGCGGCTGGAGCTGCGAAATGGGATGGCTTATCTCGTTCAAACGGAGCGTCAGGGCAACGGGATGCTCCATCCATTGGTGGGATGCTCCCTGTTGGGCGTCCTGCCCGCCGGAAGTCCGCCCATGGCTGCGGAGTCCGAGATCGAGGCTTATTGGCTGTTTCCTTGACCGGAAGGAGAAAAAACACGGTTGTTTTCTTCGGAAAACGGCCGTGTTTGCACATTTTTATGCGGATACGGCTTGTTCCAGGGTGGGATTATATAGTATAATAAACCAAATGACAGCGATCGGAGGAAAGGGATCATGGAACTGGAAACGGCTGTGGCGTCGTATATGAAACGCTTTGCGGAAAACGCCCAACGGGCCGGCAGCGGTGCGCCGGACAAGAATACATATTACCGCAGCCTGATCCGTTGGGCCCGTGCAGGGGGTGGATCGGGATACCGGTCCCTTTGCGAACAGGCCCTTCCCAATTTGCTGAAGGACAAGGCGTGGGAGGATCTGTACCGTCTGCTGGTCCAGACCGCCCACTGGAACCTTTTGCCGGTGTCCGACGGATACGATCACAGCGGCCGGTTTTGGCACCTTCTGGATTTGGCAGCCTGCGAGGGAACAGAAGCGCTCCGCCGTGCGCTGCCGCCGGAGCTGGGCCTGGCAAAAAACGGGTGCCCCATGTTCCTGCACGGAACGAATTTGCTGATGTGTTTGCTGTACAATACGCCAGAAGAACAGCGTTTTCCAGAGACGGTTGTTTTGGAGCAGGCGGAGAAATATATTCGGACGAAGCATTCTGCATGGGAGCGCGCGGTGGTTGCGTTTTTGCTGTGCCTGCACCGCAGGGATACGGCGGGGATGACGGAGCAGCTGCAAGCGGTGTGCAATACTTATGGTAAACAGAAGATCTCAAAGGATCAAAAGCTCCTGTGCGTCAACGCATACGGACTGTTGATGCTGGCCCGGTCCATGCTCCCAAAGGAGGCGTTCCGGCAGATCGTGCTCCCGCAGTCAAAGAATTTTTCCAGGGAATACTTTGCGTGGCGCATCGCCCAAACGGCGTTGCCGGAGGGGTTGTATTTTCTGTATCCGGCGCAGGTGGAGATGATGAATGTGATCTTGACGAAGCCTGTCGCGGTGGGGCGCATTGCCCAGCCGTATCTGGACCGGGAAACGGCGTCCGCCAGGGAAAGAAAAACTTGGTACGCGGACGAGGAGCGGATGCTGGAGGAATTGATTCGGGACTTGCCCGGCTGACCGGTACGGTGTTTTGACCGGAACCGAGCGGTGCGCAATAGGATCGTAAGATATCAGAAAAAACAGAGGAAAAAGGGAGGGCGTCCATGGAAACTTATATTTTGGCGCTGGATCAGGGAACGACCAGTTCCCGTGCCATTTTGTTTGACGACCGGCAGAATATCATTGCCGTGGCACAAAAAGAGTTCACACAGATTTACCCCCGCCAGGGCTGGGTGGAGCATGACGCCATGGAGATTTGGTCGTCGCAATACGCGGTGATGATGGAAGCGCTGGCCAAAGCGGACGTCAGGCCCGAAGCCATCGCGGCCATCGGCATCACCAACCAGCGGGAGACCACCGTTTTGTGGGACCGGGACACGGGAAGGCCCATCTACAACGCGATCGTGTGGCAGTGCCGCCGTACCTCGTCCCTGGTGGACGGCCTGCTGGCGGAGGGGTATGAGGAACATATCCGAAGGACTACCGGCCTGGTGCCAGACGCCTATTTTTCAGCCACAAAAATCAAGTGGATCCTGGATCATACGGAAGGCGCGCGCAAAAAGGCGGAGGAGGGAAAGCTCCTGTTCGGTACGGTGGACACCTGGCTGCTATGGAAGCTCACCGGAGGCGCGGTCCATGTGACGGACGTGACCAACGCCTCGCGTACCATGCTGTATGATATCCACCGGGGCGTTTGGGATGAGACGATGCTCCGGGCGCTGGATATTCCCCGGGCAATGCTACCGGAGGTGCGTTCCTCCAGCGAGATCTATGGTTATACGGAGCTTCAGGGAGCGCGGGTGCCCATCTCCGGTATTGCGGGGGACCAGCAGGCGGCTCTGTTTGGCCAGACGTGCTTTGCGCCAGGGGAGGCGAAGAACACCTACGGGACCGGCTGTTTTTTGCTGATGAATACGGGCGCGGCACCCTGCGAGAGCAGGAACGGCTTGATTACGACCATCGCCGTGGGGATCGATGGGGCGGTGGAGTACGCTTTGGAGGGCTCTGTTTTTGTCGGCGGCGCGGTGATCCAATGGCTGCGGGATGAGATGCGTTTTTTTACCGAAAGCCAGGATGCGGAGTATTATGCGCAGAAGGCGCCGGATACGGGCGGCGTCTATCTGGTGCCGGCGTTTACGGGGCTGGGCGCGCCCTATTGGGATATGTATGCCCGCGGCTGTATTGTGGGCCTGACCCGGGGTACAAAGCGGGAGCATATTATTCGTGCCGCTCAGGAGAGTATTGCCTATCAGGTGGCAGACCTGGTGGCGGCGATGGAAAAGGATACAGGACTGTCTCTGCGGCAGTTGAAAGCCGACGGCGGCGCAAGCCGTGACCGGTTCCTGATGCAATTCCAGGCGGACATTTTGGGAAAGGAAGTCCGGCGCCCGGTCATCCGGGAAACGACGGCGCTGGGCGCTGCCTATCTTGCGGGACTCGCCGTGGGCGTCTGGAAGAATCGGGAAGAGATCAAGCGTCTCTGGGCTTGTGACATGCAGTATAAGCCTGTGATGGAAGAGGATCAGCGTGAACGCCTGCTTTCCGGCTGGCAACGCGCTGTGTCCCGCAGCCGCGGTTGGGCAGAGGAGTAAGCGTAGGTAAAAAAGCCGTCCCTGTACAGACAAGCTATAGGAGCGCAGGGTAATGCGTTAGAGAGAGGGGGTAAGACACTGCAGGGGGTGTGGTACTGAAAGCGCCCCCTGCCGCCCAACGTGATCCGCTTCCGCTTGCGGGCGATTTTTCGGTGGAATTTTTTATTGACAAACGCATTGATTTATGGTATTATATAACTTGTGTTTGGGCGTGAAGCAGAATTTAAGACAGGGAGAGGTGGCCGAGCGGTCGAAGGCACCAGTCTTGAAAACTGGCGAAACGCAAGTTTCCGTGGGTTCGAATCCCACCCTCTCCGCCAAACGAAACAAATGAAGAAACGGACATGCAGAAGTACCCAAGTGGCCGAAGGGGCTCCCCTGCTAAGGGAGTAGGCCGGGTAACCGGCGCGAGGGTTCAAATCC
>CANSLL010000054.1 GCA_947647695.1 uncultured Clostridia bacterium
GTTCTTGCAGAACCAGAAAGCGCCGATGTCATCATCGGTCGCAGCGGAAGCCGTCATGGAAGGAGCGTTCTTGATGCCGGTATAGGCGCTGAAATCAGAGGTGGAACCAGCGTCCGCCACCACGAAAGCGGTCGCGCTGTTGGCGTTGAAGACCCTGCCGGTTACTGTAGTGTTCGCATAGTCCTTTGCGGCTACATCCACAGTAATACCAGCCTTATCGCTCTTCATGACAAATTCGTCTGCACGGTCGGGATTGTTATTCGGGTTGCCGTCGTCCGCGTTCCTGAAGCTCTTGGCAGTATCCACAGCACGCAGGCTGTACACGCCGTCGCTATCCACGCGGAAAGTAACGATAGTATAGTCCGCAATCACGTTTGTGCCTGCGCTGTAATCCTTATCGGTGGTCACGACCTTGGTGGTGCCGTCGGTGAACAGCAGCTCCGCCTTCTTGCCGACGAAATCGCTCTTTGAGGCAGTATCCATCAGCAGAGCATAGTTGCCAATACCCACGTCGGTCTCTTCGACATAGATCAGGTAGCCGTAAGCATCCAGATAAACGGTGTAGTCGTTCTTAACGGTGACTTCACCGACGTTCTCGCCAGCGGCCTTCGCAGCAGAAGCGTAACGGGTGCCGTCAATGGTCAGAGCCTTCTTGTCGTTATCGTTGGTGTTATTGTTCTCAGAGCGGGTCACAATACCGGACACAGACTCGGCCACGGCCACGTCGATGATCGCATCGGCGGACAGGGAGTAAGTGTACAGCACGCGGGCGTCGTCGTCAAACTTTGCGTTGGTTTCGAAGTTCTCCGTGCCGCCGGTTCCGGTAGGCTTGACACTCTCAGTTGCAACAATGACATAAGCGTCCTTGTTGCCGCTGGCAGCCACGCTGCGGGAGATGGTGCCGGTGTAGGTGTTGATCTCGGTAATGATCGCGGTGTTGGTATCGTCATCATAGTAGACCTGCGTCAGAACGCCGTTGTCGCCGTACTTGACATCGGAAGCCTTCTTGATGGCAACTGCGGGAGCGTTTACGTCATCTTCAACGCCGTCCACATAGACGGTCACGTTCTCAACGGGGACATTGATGCCCAGGCCCAGATCCTTGTAGATGTCGCCGACCTTGACCTTTTTGGTGTAGGTTGCGTCGGCCTCGTCCGCATAGGTGCCGATCTTCTCGGACTTCCAGGTCCAGATATCAGCGGGACGGCCGAAGTCGTCGGAACCCTTCTTCAGGCGCAGGTCGGTGCAGTGACGCTCGGCAAACTCCACCAGATAACCACCGCCGTTGGTCAGCTTTTCGGTAGAAATGGTCTGGCCCTTATCGACGGTGCTGGTTCTGTAGCTGGCCTGCTTCGCACCGAAGGAAACGGTCGCGCCGTTGACTTCGATGGTGGTGCCCTTGTCCGCATACTGGACCATGGGGGTCTTCATGGTGGTGAAGGCCATCTGGGCAGCCTGCTCACGGGTCAGCACCTGGGTCAGGTTGACGTCGCTTGCCAGGCCGTCGTCCAGGTTGATGTCGTAAGCCAGCTTGGAGGTGGCCAGGCCCCATGCGGCGCCGGTCATCTCTTCGATGTCTGCGTCATAACCCAGGGCAACCAGCAGCATCTTTGCAAACTGGAGGCCGGTGAGTTCGCCGGTGGGGTTGAACTTACCGTTGCCGGTGCCGTTCATGATACCCTCGCTGGCGCAGTACGCGATCGCGCCTGCGGACCAGCGGTCGGCGGAGACGTCGGCAAAGGGCGCGATGGTCGCCACCAGCTTGTCGGCCTGAGTCTGGCCGATGAGCATATAGGTGATGATCTTCGCGGCCTGCTCACGGGTGAGCGTGCCGGTGGGATCGAAGTTGGAGCCGTCGCCGGTGCCGTTGAAGATACCAGCAGTGGCCATCACATCGATCGCCTCAGTGTAGGTAACCTTGTCGCCGTCGGCAAAGTCACCCGTGTCCTTGGCGAAGGCAACGGTCATGAGCGAGAGCGCCATGGCCAGTGCCAGTACCAGGGACAGAATCTTTTTCAGATTCTTCATGGGTAGTTTCCTCCTTTTGAACTTTTTGCATCCGATTTGTTCGTTTTTGTCTCATTTTCTGCTAAAATCATAACATTTCCGCATAAAAACGGGACGCATAACGTCCCTTAGATGGAGCAGTACGAAACGCCGGAACCCTTGCGGTGCAAGGGTTCCGGCGTTCGTCAAAATCACCAAGGTACCGACTGGGTAGACATAGCGGCGGAAAACGGGTAGACGCGTCGAAAAAACCCGCTGCGGCGCAGCGGGTACCGGGCGCGTTTTGGTAGACATTTTGGTAGACCGGGTAGACATGGAATGGGAAAATTTGGAAGTACTTGCGGTTTGGCAGGGTCTTCTGCATAGACCTGAGCGCACCGGCAGCGGAGAGAAATCCCATCCAAATTGCATCATTTCAGAAACGGTTTTATGTCAATCTTTAAGAACCCTTTAAGACTTGGCTAAGAAGTCGTTAGACGCCTTGCAATCTCGATTTATCGTGTTATGATAAACTTACCGAACAAGGGGTGATCTGCTATGATGGAATTGATCCATATTTTTAATCTTGTACTGACGGTGATCATGGCCCTGGCCTTTGGGTACCAGGGTGTCTTCATGCTCATCGGTTTCCTGAAACGCAAACAGGCCGCGCGCTACGCCGCGCCGGAAGCGCCGAAGCTGCACCGCTATGCCGCGGTGATCTCCGCACGCAACGAAGCGGCCGTCATCGGCGAGCTGATCGACAGCCTGCATCACCAGGACTATCCGGCGGAGCTGCTGGATATCTATGTGGTGGCCGACAACTGCACCGACGATACCGCAGAACGGGCCCGTCAGGCGGGCGCTATGGTGTACGAGCGCTTCAACGACCGCCAGGTGGGCAAGGGCTACGCTTTGGATTACCTGTTCTCCTGCCTGCGCAGCGCCGGGCTCGACAGCCAGTATTTCGGCTATTTCGTCTTTGACGCCGACAATATCGTAGATGCCAGCTTTGTCCGCGAGATGAACAACACCGCATGCAGCGGGAACTTCTCCGCCGTGACCTGCTACCGCAACTCCAAGAATTTCGGCTCCAACTGGATCTCCGCCGGCTACTCCCTGTGGTTCCTGCGGGAGGCCCGTTTCCTGAATTTCCCCCGCACGGTCATCGGCTCCAACTGCACCGTTTCCGGCACCGGCTTTTTGATCTCCGCCGATATCATCCGGGAAAACGGCGGCTGGCCCTTTCATCTGCTCACCGAGGACCTCCAGTTCTCCGCGGACTGCACCGCCTCCGGCAAACGCATCGGCTATTGCGACAAGGCCATGATCTATGACGAACAGCCCACCTCCTTCCGCCAGAGCTGGGACCAGCGCATCCGCTGGACGAAGGGTTTTTATCAGGTGGCGTGGCATTACGCGCCGGGCCTGATCCACAGCATGAGGCACGGCGGCAAGCAAGCCCTGTCCGCTTACGATATCCTGATGATCGTCGCTCCCGGCTCCCTGCTCACGGTCACGCTGCTGCTGATCAACCTGATGGCGGGCATGGCCTGCCTGACCCAGCCGCCGGAGGTGGCCTGGGGCATCCTGCTGTCCGAGCTGCAATTCATCGCCTCCAATATCCTGACCTCTTATGCGGGCTTCGCCGCCCTGGGCGGGATCACCGTGGCGTGTGAATGGCACAACATCCATGCTACAAGAAGGCAAAAGATCGGTTATGTATTGACCTTCCCCTTCTTTATGCTCACCTATATCCCCATCGCTGTAGCCGCCCTGCGCCGCAAGGTGGAGTGGAAGCCCATCGAGCATCACCGCGCTGGCGCCGTATTGGGCGCAGCGCGTCAAAAAAAGCCGCGGACGCTGCTGGACCGTATTGCATAAGCCTGCATTCCTCTCCGCGAAAAAGACTCCCATCGACCAACCGCCGGAAGGGCGTGAAGTGCACCGCCGCATTTCACACCCTTCCGGCTCTTTTTCGGCGGTCCCGGCCGGGAAACAGGACCTGTCCAAAACTTAGGACTTGTCCAACGGGACAGGATACCGTATAATAAAGAAGATTATGCTGCGGACGGCCCGCGGCCCACGGGAGAGGACCAGCTTGAAGATCGCCTTGTACACCCTTGGCTGTAAAGTCAATCAATACGAGACCCAGGCCATGGAGCAGGAGCTCCTCCGCCGGGGCCATACCCTGTCCGCCTTCGATGAGGCAGCGGACGCCTATATCATCAACACCTGTACCGTAACGGCGGTGAGCGACAAAAAATCCCGTAACGCCATCCGCCGCGCCCGGCGGCAAAATCCCGGCGCGGTGATCGCCGTCTGCGGCTGCTACAGCCAGCTGGCCGCGCCTGAGGAGCTGATGTCCCGTCTGGAGATCGACGTCCTGGGCGGCAGCGGCCAGCGGATGGCGTTTCTTAATCTGGTGGAGGACACCTTTGTCCACCGCCACCCCGTCGCGGCGGTAGACGACGCCATGGCGCGGCGTGTCTTTGAGCCGCTGCCCGCCGGAGGCCTTGCCGCCCGTACCCGCGCCATGCTCAAGGTGGAGGACGGGTGCGCGAATTTCTGCGCCTACTGCATCATCCCCTATGCCCGGGGACGGGTGCGCTCCCTGCCCCTGCCGGAGGCGGAGGCGGAGGCGCGGCGTCTGGCGGCGGAGGGCTACCGGGAGATCGTGCTCACCGGCATCGAGCTCTCCTCCTGGGGACGGGACCTGCCCGGCGCGCAGACGCCGGCGAACCTGATCGCGGGCGTCTGCCATGCCGCGCCCGGATGCCGCATCCGCCTGGGAAGCCTGGAGCCAAGGACGGTGACGGAGGATTTCTGCGTCCGTCTGGCGGCGCTGCCGAACCTCTGCCCTCAATTCCACCTGTCCCTGCAAAGCGGGTGCGACGCCACGCTGCGGCGGATGCGCCGGAAATACGACACGGCCCGGTACGCCCGGTCCGTGGACCTGCTGCGCCGCTGGTTTGACCGCCCCGCGATCACAACGGACCTGATCGCGGGGTTTCCCGAGGAGACAGAGGAGGAATTTGCCCAGACCCTCGCCTTTATCGAACGGTGCGCCTTTGCGGAGATGCACGTCTTTCCCTATTCGATCCGCCCCGGCACAGCGGCGGCGGCCATGGCGCAGGTCCCCAAGGCCGTCCGGGAGGACCGCGCCCGCCGGGCCGCGGCTTTGGCGGAGAAGATGCACGAGGCGTACCTTGACGGCTGCATTGGCAGGACGTACCCGGTGCTGTTCGAGCAGGACCGGGACCGGATGTCCACCGGCCACGCACCGAATTATATGGAGGTGTGCGTGGCGCAGCCGGGACTGCACAACGTGGTGCGGGACGTGCGCGTCACGGCGCGGCAGGGTACGGTCCTGATGGGGACGCTTTTGGAAACCGGCGGGAAAAATTGACGGTTTCGGTTGAGTATCGTCCCGAAATTTGGTACAATAGGGCGTATCTTATCCCGGCAGAGCGCGGGAACGATCTTGAGTTCAGGAAGGGGCAATCATGAGCGAACACTTTTTTGCATATCTTTCCCGGATGCGCTACATCAAGCGCTGGTCGCTGATGCGCAATTCTTACGAGGAAAACGTCCAGGAGCACTCCCACATGGTGGCCGTGCTGGCCCACGGCCTGGCGCTGATCCGCAATCGCTTTTTCGGCGGCACGGTGGATCCCGGCGCGGTGGCGGCGGCGGCGCTGTACCACGACGCGTCGGAAATTTTAACGGGTGATCTGCCCACGCCCATCAAATACTACAATCCCGCCATCCGGGATTCCTACAAAGCCATCGAGTCCGTCGCCCAGGACAAGCTGCTGTCCATGCTCCCGGCGGAACTGCGGGAGGATTTCGCCCCGGCGCTGAAGGAGGCGGACGGCGAGATCGAACGGATCGTAAAAGCGGCGGACAAGCTCTCGGCGTACATCAAGTGCGTAGAGGAACAGAAGGCGGGCAACCACGAGTTCCGGGCGGCGGCGGAGCAGATCTATGCGGCATTGCAGGAAAATCCTCTGCCGGAGCTGCACTATTTTATGGAGCATTTTCTCCCGGCGTTTGAATTGACGCTGGACGAACTGAACGAATCGACGGATAAAGGAGAAGAAAACAAATGAAAGCAATCGTAACGGTGATCGGAAAAGATCAGGTGGGCATCATTGCAGGCGTATGCACCAAATTGGCGGAGTACCAGGTCAACGTACTGGACATCAGCCAGACGGTCATGCAGGAGTATTTTACGATGATGATGGTGGTGGATACCGCCAAATGCAGCCAGCCCTTCGACACCCTGTCCGCCGCCCTGGCGGACTACGGCCAGAACCACGGCCTGAGCGTCCGCATCCAGCGGGAGGACATCTTCGACGCCATGCACAAGGTCTGACGCTGCCTCCAAAAGAGGGAAAACGCTTGCCCCATGCAAGGGCAGAAGGAGAAAACCGATGATCAATCAAAACGATATTCTTTCCACGATCCGCATGATCGACCAGCAGCATCTGGACATCCGCACCATCACCATGGGCATCTCCCTGCTGGACTGCTGCGACAGCGACCCCAAGCGCGCCTGCGAAAAGATTTACGACAAGATCACCCGCTCGGCCCGGGACCTGGTCAAGACCGGCGAGGCAATCGAGGCCGAGTTCGGCATTCCCATCGTCAACAAGCGCATTTCCGTCACCCCCATCGCCCTGATCGCCGGCGCGTCGGACACTGAGGACTACGTCCCCTTCGCCGCCGCCCTGGATAAGGCGCGGGCCGAGACCGGCGTCAACTTCGTGGGCGGCTTTTCCGCCCTGGTGCAAAAGGGGATGACCCCGGCGGACGAAAAGCTCATCCGCGCCATTCCCGAGGCCCTGGCCACCACGGAGCTTGTCTGCGCCTCGGTCAACATCGGCTCCACAAAGGCCGGCATCAATATGGACGCCGTGGGCAAAATGGGCCGCGTCATCAAAGAAACCGCCGCCCTGACGGCGGACCGGGGCGGCCTTGGCTGCGCGAAATTAGTCGTATTCTGCAACGCCGTGGAGGACAACCCCTTTATGGCCGGCGCGTTCCACGGCGTCTCCGAGGCCGACCGGGTCATCAACGTGGGCGTCTCCGGTCCCGGCGTGGTCTATCACGCCCTCCAGAGTATCAAGGGCCAGCCCTTCGACGTGGTGGCCGAGACCATCAAGAAAACGGCCTTCCATGTGACCCGCATGGGCCAGTTGGTGGCCCGGGAGGCGTCCCGGCGTCTGGACACGCCCTTCGGCATCGTGGACCTGTCCCTGGCGCCGACGCCCGCAGTGGGCGACAGCGTGGCGCGCATTTTGGAGGAAATGGGCCTGGAGGTCTGCGGCGCCCACGGCACCACGGCGGCCCTGGCCCTGCTCAACGACGCAGTGAAAAAGGGCGGCGTGATGGCGTCGTCCAGCGTGGGCGGACTGTCCGGCGCGTTCATCCCGGTGTCCGAGGACGAGGGCATGATCGCCGCGGCCCAAAGCGGCGTCCTGACTCTGGACAAGTTGGAAGCCATGACCTGCGTGTGCTCCGTGGGCCTAGACATGATCGCCGTCCCCGGCGATACGCCGGCGGAGACCCTGGCGGCGATCATCGCCGACGAGGCGGCCATCGGCATGGTGAACACCAAGACCACGGCGGTGCGCCTGATCCCCGCGCCGGGGATGCAGGTGGGAGACACCGTGGACTTCGGCGGACTGCTGGGCAGCGCGCCGGTTATGCCGGTACACACCGAAAGCGCGGCGGCGTTTATCGCCCGCGGCGGACGGATCCCCGCGCCCATGCACAGCTTGAAAAACTGATCCCGTCCCCGGAGGAAACCGCCGCGCTCCCTTTTCTGTCGAAAAAGCGTGCTCCCACACAGCGGGAGCACGCTTTTTCCTGTTTTCCTTCGCCCGTCCGCCGTCTCCACCGGCGGATGCAGCGGCGCTATAACAGATGCGCGATCAGCGGCGCCAGATTCGGAATGATGAAAAGTATCCCGAAAATGCGCAGGGTATGGAGCGCGGCGATGGTCGGCAGGTCGCCGCCCAGGTCGCTGCCCAAGAGCGTCATTTCCGTCAGTCCTCCCGGCACACACGAGACCATCGCCGTGGTGTGGTCCATTTTGAAGCAGCGGTAAAAGATCGTACCGTTGAACAGCAAGTAGATCCACACGGTGGCGGCCACGCACAGGACCGCCAGAGAGAGCTGGGGGATCGTGACCACCGTCTCCTGGGTGACCCGCGCGCCGATGAACGCCCCGGCGCCCACTTGCAGCGCTATCGCATATGCCCTGGGGCAATGATAGTGCCGGCCTGAGACGGACACGATGCTGCTGCCCACCATCGCGCCCAAAATCGCTCCGGCGCGCACCCGGAGGGCAACGAGCGCCACAGCCAAAACGGCTCCCAAGGCCAGGGCCGCCAGCAGATGGGGCCAGGCCGTCTCCTTCCCCTCCGCCGCCTTTGGCGCCTCTTCGTCCCCACGGGCGCAGCAGTATTTCAAAAACGGCGGCACCGTCAGTACGATGACCAGCATCCGGCAGGTATGGAGCAGGGCCACATAAGCGCCGTTGGCGCCGAAGGCGGTGGACAGGATGGTCAGGTCCGTCATGCCGCCGGGGGCCAGGGCCAGAAGGGCCGTGATGGCGTCCAGGGGCGAAAAGAAGCTCAGCAGCAGGCTCAGCAGCACCGTGACCAGCAAAAGCACCGCCATCATGAAAAGATAGGGCTTCCACAGGCGGCGCAGGCTTTTCAGCGTATCCGCCGTGACGGTGCTGCCCACCAGCACGCCGGAGCACAATTGCAACACATAGCTCATACCGTTATAGACGAAGGCTCCATCGCACAACAGATTATAACAAGTCACAAAAATCATTGCGCCCACCATCGCGCCCACGGGGACGCGCAGCTTCAAAAACACCAACGCACCCGCCAGCGCGACGGCCAGCGTCAAAAGAAAAGCACCCATGGCAGACTATCCCACCTTCCCACGGAACATTCGCAGATGGTTTTATTATAGAGGCTGCGCCGCTGTTTGTCAAAAAATAACGCCATTCCCGTCTCTGGCTGGCAGCGGCGCGCCAACGCCGTCCGGTGCTCCGAAAGGATCCCTCCGGCGGCGTCACTCGCCCCAAGGGAGAACGCACGCCATACAGAAAGCATACAATAAAACGGTTTGCAAAACAGGGGACGTATCCTCGTATGTTCAAAAAAGCGTTCCTCCTGTCTCCCCCTACGCTGCCGCAAACCATCTGTTTGACTCATTTTATATCAAGGAACCCTTACCACCTAACGTCCTGCGGGTGACAGAAAAGAAGGGAACCATATGCAGCAAATCCAATGGCAGGACCGGTTCAATATCGGTGTGGAGACCATAGATCAGGCGCACCACAGGCTTTTCTCCATCGTCCAAAAGATGATGGATCTTTATGTTGAAAAGCACGAGGACAAATTTGCCTGTGTGGAAGGGATCAAATATTTCAAGGCCTATGCGCTCAAGCATTTTGCCGAAGAGGAGGCCTACATGCAGGAAATCGGATACCCCGGCTACCGCGCCCATAAACGGCTTCACGACAAGATGCGCTGGGAGACCCTTCCTGCGCTGGAGCATCTGCTTTACGACTCCAATTTTTCCACCAAAGCGGTGCAGCGCTTTATCGGCGTCTGTACTGGGTGGCTGACCGGCCATATCATCATTGAAGACCGGGCCATTACCGGAAAAGCCGCCGGCAGGCCGGCCCCTGTTGCGCCGGAGGACGAACGGGCCGCCATCCATGCGACGATCATTTCCCCTTTGCAGGAGCTGCTGGGATGCAGCGTCCAATTTGCCGGCGTCTATTCCACAAAGGATACCATCGCGGACGCCCAGTATTACGAGCTGACTTACAGCGCCCCGGATGGCAGCGGACTGCGGGTGATCCTGGTCATAGGTGAGCAAATGCTGCTCCATGCGGCGGGTCTGATCTTTGACATCGATTTTTACGAACGCAACGAAACCGTCAGCTTCGCCATGCAGGAAATCGCTCAAAACCTGATCCAGCGGGCCGCGGCCAGCTTCGGAGAGGCGCCGGACGAATACCAGCTGGCGGGGGACCGGTTTTTGACCCGGGAGGAATTCGACGGGATATGCGGGGAGCATGCTCCCCAGCACAGCTTGCTGTTCCAGGTCAACCACGCGTGTTTCGCCCTTTGCCTCGACCAGCTTCCGCCGCCCGCCGCCTCCATATCGTAAGCAGGCAGCCGGTCAGGATACAAACGGTCACACAGCCGCCGCGGGCGCGCCGCCGGCGGCATACAAAGCGCAAAACCACCGGCTTTCCGATGGCTTTGCGCTTTTTAATCATTCCCGACTTTCTTTTTTCAAACGATATCCTGTTTCCCATAAATCCTGACCGTGATCTGATACGACAGGAAAAACCAGATAACGGCGGCTGCCAGCACAATACAAAATGTCAAAAGGATGTGATCCTTTACCGGAAGGAACAGATTGACCAGCAGCACCAGCGCCGCGATCATTCCCGTCGAGGCCAGAAAGGACATCATAAAAACGATCTGGGATTTTTCCGGGTCAAACAAATAGGCGCAGGGAAGGCTGATGCCTCCCGCCAGCAAGGCCGCGCTCATGCCGATCGTTCCATACAGGCACAAGGACGGCAGGGTGATGGCCATACCGGACAGCGCCAGGACCCCGCATGGGACCAGCGCCGCGGCCGTTCCGCATACGGCAAGGATGAGATAAAAGGCAAACTTCTCGCCGATGATCCGGCTCCTTGATACGGGCATGGTCATCACGCTCTTGTTCCATTTGGAGCTTGCGTCGCTTGTGATGCTGATAAAAACCGCCGTGGTAGCGGCAGCCGGCGCCAGCGCCAAAAGGGCGCTTGCCTCCAGCAAAAACGAAAGGCCCAGGCCCAGGACGATCAGACTGACCGCCGTGACCAGGATATTGCTTTTCGCAATGTATAAATCTTTCAGTAAAATGCCCTTCATTCCTTTTCCCCCTTGATATAAAGAAGCATGATCTCATCGATCGACGCTGGGACGGTCATTGCCTGCGGGTATTTTTTCTGCATCCGCTCCCGGTCCGAAACCAGGACCTGGATCTCATAATCCATTTTGCGGTACGCAACCCGGTCGGCCGGATCCAAGGCGGCAAACTGGGACGCACCGCACTTGAGGATGCCATAGCGTTCCATCAGTTCGTCCTTTGCCTCGGAAAACACCACCTTCCCCTCGTGGAGCAATACAATATAATCGGCCACCTTCTCCAAATCGCTGGTGATATGGGAAGAGAGCAAGACGGCGTGGGTCTCGTCCTGTACAAAATCCAGCAGCAGATCCAAAATGTCATCCCGGATCACAGGGTCGAGCCCGCTGGTGGCTTCGTCCAAAATCAGCAGTTTTGCGTGGTGGGACAGGGCAACCGCAATTGCCAGCTTCATTTTCATGCCTTTTGAAAACTGTTTCACAGGCTTGTCCAGGGGCAGGGAAAACTGCGCCAGCAGCCGGAAATAGGCCTGTTCTTCCCATGAACGGTAAATATGCTTCATGACCCGGTTGAGCTTTCGCGGAGAAAGGATCTCGGGATAATTGCTGCCGTCAAATACGACGCCGATCTGCTCTTTGATCCCGTCGTCCAGCTCCGCCCTTTCCAGGATGGCAACATGGCCCGCGTTCCGTTGGATCAAACCCAGCGCCGCATGGACGGTGGTGCTTTTTCCCGCGCCGTTCTCGCCGATCAGCCCGACAATCGCGCCGCACGGCACGCAAAAGGAAACGTGATCTAAAACAAAATCCTGATAAATCTTGGTCAGTCCAGAAACGGTCAAAGCATGATCCATGGTCAATCCTCCTCATACAGCAGCGTCAACAGGTTCAGCAATTTGTCCAGAGGGATCCCGCTTGCGCGGGCGATCTCTATCGCTTCATTGAAATGCGCCTCGATCTTTTTTTGCTGTTCCTCCAAATAAAAATCCTGGTTTTGCACGGAAACAAAACAGCCCTTTCCCGCCGCCGTCTCAATGAACCCGTCCTCCTGAAGCAAATCGTATGCCTTTTGCACAGTCAAAACGCTGATTTGCAAGGATTTTGCAAGGGAGCGGATCGAGGGCAGGGCCTCCCCGGCTTTCAGGGCCCCGTTCATGATCTGCGTTTTGATCTGGGTCGAGATCTGATCGTACAGCGGACGGCTCGTTTTGTTGCTTACAATGATCTCCAAGTGCATACCGCCTTTCCGTCTTTAACTGTATCGTTTTAACATATACAGTATAATACAGTATGTAACAGTTGTCAAGGGGAATTTCACAATCGGGGGAACCGTTTGATTTCCGCTGCCGTTTGCGGTACAAGGAGACGGGGCATACGGCGTTGCCGTCTAAAACAAACCAGCAGTCTGAAAGATGGAAAAACGCAGACGGAAATAATTTCCGTCTGCGTTTTTTGTCTGCAAAGGCCATTCTTTTCCCCGCGCAGTGCGGTGCACTGCCGCGCTTCTGTCCGTTGGTATCCTGAACCGGGAAACGTGTTTCCCAGCCGTATCATCTCCTGCGGCTGTTACAAAACCGCCCCATCCCAGATCCGGGCCCGGGCGATGGCAAGGACCGTTTCCGTGGGGATCCCGGCGATCTCGCTGCCGAACACCTCCATCAGGCTCCCTCCGTTCAACATGGCGGCAAGCCGGGACTTCGCCGCAGCAGACGCGGCAAGCTCGGAAGCCTGGAGGTGACGCCGGATCTGCTGTTCCACCGCCAATTTCATAAATTCGGCGTGGCGGGCGATCCGCAAATCCCACCAGCTTTCTCCATCATCGGAACCGCTTTTGGAATAAGTGATCTCCCCGCCCGCGCTGGAGGAACAGGCGTTGCAGATGTTACCGTCCTCGCCGATGGCAACGGCCTGGGACATATCCCATGTGCTGCCGGGGATGATAGCCTCGTTCCGCGCCACGTCAAAGGCAAACCAGGCGTCGATCTTCGCAAAAATCTCCTGGGCGTAGGCGCTGTCTGCCTCCATGCGCTCCTGCACCTTGGGATGGATGACCACAGCCTTGCTCCCAGGCGGG
>CANSLL010000055.1 GCA_947647695.1 uncultured Clostridia bacterium
GCAGATGATATGGGGCCGTTTTTCCGTCTGGAGCGCCACAGGCTGCATGGCATCCACATCCGGGAGCATATCCTCCACGATGCTCCCGGCGTCCTCGGCGCTGTAATTTTTCGGCTCCTCTACTTTCAGGTACTTTGTGTTGATCAAAAACTGGAGCATGGAGCCGCGGTAGGTATAGCCCCGCTCCTGGTTGAAAAAGTCAGGCTTCATACCGTGCTCGGCAAACCAGTCCGTGCGGTAAAGCAATCCGCAGAAGATCAGAGCCGCCAGCACGCCGCCAATGCGTACCGCACGCACGATGCGCCTGTCCGGCAGCTCCATACGCATCTTGTGCGCCACCACCAGCAGTAGGACAAACAGGGCCGTGGCCAGCACCACCTGATTATCCGGCACAAGCCGGAAGCTGTCCGCTACGGCCATACCCGTCTTCGCGCTGAGGATATCCGCCGGGACAAAAGCCGTGCCGCGGAATTCCAGCACGAAATGGTGCACCATACCGAATATGTAACAGAAAATATTGGCCAGGGTCACCGGCGTATGGATATTGCCCGTAAGGGCAAAAAAGACGAGATAGACCACCAGCATAAAACAGTAGTTTTGGATAAAGACGGCGGGCGACCAGTTGTAGATAAAGGAACCGTGGAGAAACTCCGTCATGCACAACGTCGCCACAGGCAGCAGCAAAAACAGGACGGTCATATCCCGCCGCTGGCGCTGTACGGCCCGCGCTCCGGTCCATTTCACCTCCACCGCTTCCGCCATACCGGCAGCGAGGGCCGCCAGAATGCTGAGCGCCAGCTGGACCTTGCCCAGCACCACCTCCGGCATAAAAAAGGACGCCAGATTCACAGCGATAAATACGGCCAGTCCGCCGGTGAGGACCGCCGCCAACAGTCTGGATCTGCCCGCACCGGGCAGCTCCAAACGGATCGTTTTCCCAATAGGCATCGTTTCTTTGCTCCTTCTTGTCCTTGCGCCGTATGCAGTAAAAGGGAATCCTGGACGCATAGCGTCCAGGCCCGCTTTGCCGATGGCGGGAGCGCCATCGGCCTTTTTCATTCCTTGAAATGATAGCACAGCTCCATTGAAAAACAAACCAGCAAAACGATTAAGATTATTTTAAGGTACGCCGCCCAGCGGTCCGGCGCATCACTGCACGCTATAGCAGCCGGGCGCCGTTTCCGTTACCGCACTGTGATAAAAAGCCGCCAGCGCCTGCACAAGATAGGAAAGGTCCTCCGTTCCCGCCGTTTCACAGCAAGAGTGCATCGCCAACTGGGCAATGCCGATGTCCACCGCGTTCACAGAGACCTTTTCGATGGCGATATGGCCCAACGTGGACCCGCCGGCCACGTCCGAGTGGTTCTGGAAAGATTGGACCGGCACGCCGGCGCGCTTGCAGACCGTGCGCAGCAGCGCCGCGGACAGGGCGTCCGTGGTGTATTTCTGGGCAGCGCTGTACTTGATGACGATGCCGCCGTTGAGTCTGGGATGGTTCACGGGGTCCGCCTTGTCGGGATGGGCCGGATGGATCGCGTGGGCGTTGTCCGCCGAGACAAGCAGGCTGTTGGCCAGGCACCGGTCATAGGCGCGCTTGTCCTTTCCAAAGGCGGCGCAGATGGCCTGAAGGGTATCTGCCAGGAGCATGGACGCCGCCCCCTGCTTTGTTCCGCTGCCCACCTCTTCGTTGTCAAAGACTGCCAGCACCGTCGTGCGGCAGCGGTTGTCCGCCGCGCACATCGCCCGGAGCGCGCTCCAGGCGCACATCAGATCGTCCAGCCGCGGCGCGGAAAGATAACAGCTGTCCTTTCCCCAGAGGAAACCCTTTTCCAAAGGATAAACGAACAGGTCATGATCCAGGACGCGCTCCGCGTCCACATCCGCGGCCTGGGCAATCATCGCCATCAGCTCCCCCTCCTCCCCGCTGCCGCCCAGCAAGGGGAGCATCTCCTTTTGTACGCTCTGCACCGCCCCCGGCGTGCGGTCCATATGGATGGCAAGACTGGGGAGCACGGCTACCGGCCGCTTCAGGTCCACCAGGCGCGTTTCCACACCGCCGGGCGTCTGTGCCACGACGCGTCCCGCGATGGAAAGGGGCCGGTCGAACCAGGTGCTCCGCAGCGCCCCGCCGTATTGCTCCACGTTGAGCCGCAGGTACCCTCCGGCGGCGGTCTCCGGCTGCTTTTTCAGCTTGTAGGAAGGCGAATCTCCATGGGCCGCTACGATCTGGAATCCTTCAAAGCCATCCTTCGGGATGCGAAAGGCGATCAGGGACGATCCGTTGCGGCGGAGGAAATAACCCTGTCCCGCCCGCAGCGCCCAGACGCCGCCCTCCAAAAGCTCCGTAAACCCGGCTTCCCGCAGCATCGCCGCCATATGCTCCGCGGTATGATACGCCGTGGGTGCTTGGTCGATAAAACGCAGTAATTCTTCAGCATAAGTATTCATATCTGTCTGTCCCTTTGATAATAGAATTGCGCAAAGCGTCTTTGTCCGGCTCTACACAAGAAAAAGTATAGCACGTTTGGGAAGAAATTCCATGGCGGAGGTGTAGAAATTCCGCCGTGTTCCTTTGCTTCCCCTATCTATTTTCCCCACCGCACAGCGTGTCCCGTTTCCCTCCATTTATATGCGCCCGCGTCTTTTTTATCCCTCTTGCCAAGGAAAAGGCGCCGGAAAACGCAATGCGTTTTCCGGCGCGCAGCGATGTTCAGGAAACCTTGCGGATGATGCCCATGGGCGTACACTCGCTGGACTGCCCCAGGGGGTTATCCCCCAGCACGCGGGCATACAGCTCGCGGCTCAGGGACGGTTCCGAAATCCCCAGGATATTGCCCCCCAGATCGTTGATGTCCACGATCAGCACCGGATGGCCGATACGCGCAGCAATGCCTGCCGCCGTCTCGTCCGGGTTCAGCGGGCCAAGGACGACGCACTCGTTATACGGCGGGATCGTATTCGGACAGGGCCCGTCGATGGAGGACGCCTTGGGGCCGGCGATGATGTAAAACCAGCCGTGCTTATGGAGCACCTTGCCGATTGCGCCAATAAACGCCGCAAACAGGATGCGCAGCGTGCCGCACTCCCGCAGGGCCATCTCCATGGTCTCCGGGATACCCAGACCGATGCCATGGGGCGTTTTCATCACAAAATGGGACAGCAACACTGCCAGACGGCGGGGCTTGATATCCTTCATGTAGATCGCGCGCTTCTGGGTGCATGCCACGCATTTTTCGGAAATGAAGAGGATGTCCCCCTCCCCCATGGCGGGCATGGCGTAGGTCGCACAGACGTCGTTGATATCGTCCTGATCGGTGACGACATGGGTCTTCAGAGGATGGCGGCTGTAGTGGACGCCGTCCACCTCGATCAATTCATTTTTTCCTTCGTTATGGGTCAGTTCATTCATGGAAACGTACCTGTCTTTCTTTCGGTGTAAAAACATATGCCAGGGCAGACAACTTTTGGTATACAGGGATATTATAACCGTCCGCGGAACAAATTACAAGACGAAGCCGTCAGGGATTTTGACGGTTTTTCCCGTTGTCAGCTATAATATTTCTCCGGCCAGATGTACAGGGAGATGCCGCCCATTTCGGCGTATTCCGTAAACCGCGGCTGGATGGCGCGGATCTCATACCGCCGGGCCACCACCGTATCGAGATAGAGGCAGGACAGATTTTTCATCGTGGCCAAGACCTCCAGACCGGTCAGCTCGGGATTGCCATAAAGATCCAGATTCCACGCGCGGCAGAACTCCAAGGGGCTAAGGTCCCGCAAACCCGTACACGTCAGGTCGGCCATCCCCAGGCGCTTGCATTTGCGAAGGCACGCCAATGCGCCGCTGTCCAGCGGATTGCCCCGCAGGTTCAGCCGGTTTAGCGCTCGCAGCTCCCGCAGCGGTTCCAGGCTCTCCACGCGGTTCCCTTGCAAGGACAGGGCGTACAGCTGGGACAGAGACGCCAAGGGTGTCAGGTCGGAAAGCTCATTGTACCCTGCATACAGGCATTTTAAGCCCGTCAGGGACCGAAGGGGCGTCAGATCGGAAAGCGTGTTGCCGGTCACGTCGATCTCCCGCAGCTGCAAAAGGGACGACAGGAACGACAAATCTGTCAGGCCGCTGTTCTTTTGCTCAAACTTCTTCTCCCCGCACAGCCTGCGCGCCCTCTGCCACAACACCGGGCGGATACCTGCGGGCGGCGCGTCCCCGTCCTCCCAGGCGCGGCACAAAGGGACGATGCGCGTTAGCTCCGCCAGCTCCGCGCTGTCCTCCCAACAGACCCGGTCCTCCTGCAAAAACGTCCGCAAAGCGCGCCTGGCGTTCCCCGTTCGCGGCTGCTCTTTGATGCGGTTCCAGGGCAGGCGCGCCGCGTTCCTGGCCCGCTGCATACGGGACAGCTCCCATCCGCTCTCCTGGGGCAGCGTCCGCAGCGCCAGGACCAGATGGTCCCTCAGGTAACCGCCGTCACCGGGCCCCTCATAGTGAAACGCCGGGGGATTCTCCTCGGTGCAAGGTTCTTTCAGCAAAGGCATTCTGTGGCGGTCCAGCCATTTGGCACACTGCCGCTTTAATTTGACAGCGTCCCCGTCGCCGCCGGCGTCCTCCGTGCCACGACTGCGCAGGAGCTCCCACACCCGTTGCAGCGGCGGCATGGGAATATCCTGCCCTGTCATACAAAACGCCATATACGCCCAGAGATTCCCGTCCAACACCAGCTCCAGCCATTGGGAAAAGGTACAGCCGGGGACGCGCAGCGCGCCGAACTCCCCCACGGTCCAAACCTCGCCCCAGCACGGGCCAGCAGTGATCAGCGACCAACCCAGGGCGGCATTCCCCATCAGCAGGAACTGCCCCGGCAAAGACGCCGCCTCCGCCGTCCCCTCTCCGTTGCGCCGGCTCTCCGTTAGGGGAAACGGCACACCAAAGGGCGTTGCCGGCCTCCCGCCCAAACGAAGGCTCCGCCAGTGACGCTCGTCCGAAAAGGGCGGCAGCAGGCCGCCGTCGGCCACATGGGTGATAACCCAGCGGTAATCCTCCGGCAGCGTCACGCCCCGATCACGCTCAAACTCCGCCGCCCAGGACAGGGACACCGGCGGCTCCAGATGCATCAACTGCGGGAACCGGGCGGCAAGCTGCCGCGCCTTGTCCCGCACGCGGCGAAATTGTTTCATATCGTCGGCCTCCGGCACAGTGATCTCTCCCTTCGTTTGCAGAAAACGCCGGCAGCAGCCGGCGCTTCTTCCACCTGCCTTATTCCTCTTTTAACGCATCGCCCAGCGCTTGCTCCACCTTGGGGAGAACTGCCCCTGCGTCAAACGCAGCGCCAGTAAACGCCATCAACGCAAACAGCGCCTGATGGATCAGCATTCCCAGGCCGTTGACGGTCTCGTGCCCCCTGTCATGGGCATAGGCCAGCAGCGGCGTTCTGGGCGGGCTGTAGATGATATCACAGACCGGCGCATCCTTGGGCAGGGCGTCAAGGAAAGACAGGGTGCCAAACTGCGCAGCCACTTTTGTCATCCCCATGGGCGTGGCGTTCACCAGCAGATCGCTGAACAGCGCGCAGTCCGCCAGCGTTCGGGTATCCCAGGGGCAGGCCGTGATCTGACGCGGAAACTCCCGCGCCAGGGCTTCCGCCTTTTCCAACGTCCGGTTGCAGACATAGATCCGTTTCGCTCCCGCCTGGGCCAGTTTCAGCACAATGGCACGGGCCGCGCCGCCTGCGCCCAGCACCGTGACGGTGCGGCCATCCGGTGAAATGCCCTTTTCCAGCAGCATCTGCAAAAAGCCCCGTCCGTCGGTGTTGCAGCCCCACACGACGCCGTCCCGGAGCACCACCGTGTTCACCGCGCCATAGAGGGCGGCGTCTTCATCCAACTCGTCCGCCAGGTCTACCAGCGCCGTTTTATGGGGCATGGTGGCGTTGAATCCGGCGTACCCCTCCGCCGCGGCCCGGCGCAAAAACGCCTCCGTTTCCCCGGGCCGGACCCGGACCCGGCCATATTCATAAGGCAATCCCAGCGCCTCCAGGACGGTATTGTGGATCACCGGCGAAAGGCTGTGCTCCACCGGGTCTCCGATCACGCAGAGTTTCTTTTTTTCCATTCTCCGCTCACTCCTCCCCCGCAGCCCGCAAAACGGCCTCCGCCGCTTCCTCCGGCGTGCGTCCGGTACAGACCGCCGCGGCATACTTGCGGTACAAGCCATCCCGCTCCCGGTGCAGGCGGTAGACCTTTTCCCGTCCCTCTTTCAACAAGGGACGCCCGCTGATGTCCACGCTTCCGGCAATTTCCTCCACACTGCGGTTCAAAAAGCAGACGATGCCGGTCTCCGCCAGGGCGGCCATATTCTCCGCCCGGAGCACGATCCCTCCGCCTGTGGCGACGACGGCGTTCTCCAGCCGCGCCGCTTCCCTGGCGCAGGCCGTTTCCACATCCCGAAAATACCCCTCACCCTCCGCGGCAAAAATCTCCGGGATGCTCCGTCCCTCCCGCGCCGCGGCCAGCTCGTCCGTATCCACAAAGACGCGGCCCGTCCGCGCCGCCAGCAGCCGGCCGACGGTGGTCTTGCCGCAGCCGGGCAGGCCGATCAGCACAATATTACGCCCCATATTATGCTCCCTTGGGATAATTGCCCAAAATCCTCAGCGTCAGAGTATTCTCCACGATCTCAAAGAGGACGCTTCCCAGGGCCTCGTCCCGCAGATCGCCCTCCACATCCACAAAAAAGCGGTACTCCCAGCCCTTGCCCGTCATGGGACGGGATTCCAGACGCAGCATATTCATCTGGTGCGCCGCCAGGATGCCCAGGATGCGGTTCAACGTCCCCGGCTCGTGGGGCAGGGTGAACATCAGGCTGATCTTGTTGCTGCCGGGCCGCAGCTCCATCGTTTTGGAGACGATAAAAAAGCGGGTGTAATTATCCTTGCTGGTATTGATGGGCGCGCACAGGATCTCCAGGCCGTACAGCTCCGCCGCCCGGCGGCTGCATATGGCGGCCTTTGCCTTCTCGCCGCTCCCGGCCACCAGCTGGGCCGCCGCGGCGGTGTTCAGCACCGCATGGCGCGTCCAGGCGCTGTGGCCGGACAGATACTCCTCGCTCTGGAAAAAGCCCTGTTCATGGGAATAGACGTCGGTGATCTCCTCCAGGGCCGTCCCCGGCAGGACGGACAGGCAGTGGTCCACTTTGACCATCTGCTCGCCCACCACATACGCGCCGTATTCCGCCAACAAGTCGTACACAGCGTTGATGGAGCCGGTGGAGTTGTTCTCGATCGGTACGACGATATAATCCGCCTCGTCCCGATCCAGCAGCTCAAACAGCTCCCTCCAGGTGACGGCGCTGCGGCGCGCCGGGTCCTCTCCAAAGAACAGCGCCGCCGCTTCCTCCGCATAAGCGCCCGCCACGCCCTGGTACCAGACCCGGGGCGACGGTACCGGCGCGCGGGCCGTGCGCACCATGTCCTGATAGGCCCGGAACTGGTCCAAGCGGCTTTCATCCGCCATCAGCTCCCGCTGCTGGCGGCGGGAAATGGCCATGATGCTCCCGAAAAAGTCCTTGACGTCGGTTTTGAGATACTGGTTTTTCAGCATCGCTTCCTTTTTTGCCAGCACCTCCGCCTCCCGCTGGCGGTCCAGTACGGGCAGGTCGTTCTCCTTTTTGTACTCTCCCACCTGCCGCGTCACGTCCATGCGCTTTTCAAACAGCGCGATCATCTGGGCGTCAATATCGTCGATCTGGGCGCGCAGCTCCAACAGCTTGCTCATGAGCGGTACAGCTCCCTTCGTTTTTTATATTCCGCGGCGCTGTGCCGGTTCCCCTCGATCTCCTCCGGCCGCAGGGGACGCACTGCCTTCGCCGGGTTCCCATAGGCCATCCAGCCGTCGGGGATGACCGTCTTCCCCGAAACCAGAGAGCCCGCGCCGATGATGCAGTCCCGGCCCACCACCGCGCCGTCCAGCACGATCGCGCCCATGCCGATCAGCGTATTGTCTCCGATAGTGCAGCCGTGGACGATTGCGCCATGGCCCACGGTGACGCCGCTGCCCACCGTCAGGGGATAGCCCTCGCTCACATGGAGCACCGCGCCGTCCTGGATGTTCGTATCCTCCCCCACGGCAATGGCCGCTTCATCGGCACGGACCACCGCGCCGAACCAGACGCCGCTGCCCGCGCCGATGGTCACGTCCCCGCAAACCACCGCGCCGGGGAGCACCGTCACATCTTCCATCATTTTTTGTTCCATCTCTTGTTTTTCCTTTCCGCTTTTCTTTTCGCCTTTCCGGTCAAATCCCCATCAGCTCACACGTTGCCAGCGCCGCCGCCGCTTCGATCACCGGCAGGGCCCGCGGGACGATGCAGGGATCGTGACGGCCTTCAATCACAAGTTTGGCGTTCCGCCCGCGGGACAGATCCACCGTATCCTGCTCCCGCGCAATGGAGGGCGTGGGGCGGATGGCCACCTCGAAGGCAATGGGCATCCCGTTGGTGATGCCGCCGTTGACGCCGCCGGCGCAGTTACTCCGGGTGCGGACGGCGGGACCGTCCATATAAAAGGGATCGTTCGCCTCGCTGCCGCGCATACAGGCAAACCCGAAGCCCGCGCCGAAGGCGACACCCTTCACCGCCGGGACCGCAAACAAATACTGAGAGAAGATCCCCTCGGCGTTGCAGCCGAAATCCGGCGCGCCGAAGCCCGCTGACACACCGCTGACGGTACAGGCGATCGCGCCGCCCACGCTGTCGCCGTCCTGCCTGGCCGCTAAAACGATCTCCTCCACCTGCTCCGGCGAAGGGTCCGCCACGCCGCCCAAAACGGAAATGGACGAGGTGATCTCCACGCCCTTTTGGTTCAACATCAGCTTCGCCAGCGCCCCGGCAAAGACCAGCGGCGCGGTGAGCCTGCCGGAAAAATGGCCGCCGCCGCGGTAGTCCTGATAGCCGCCGTAGCGCACGGCGGCGGCAAAGTCCGCATGACCGGGCCGGGGCAGGTCCTTGAGCTTCGCGTAATCCTTCGACCGGGTGTCCGTATTGCGGATCACGGCGCACAGGGGCGTCCCTGTGGTGCAGCCTTCAAAGACGCCGGACAGGATCTCCGGTTCGTCCGCCTCCTTCCGGGTCGTGGACAGCGGCCCCTTTCCCGGCGCGCGGCGGGCAAGCTCCGCGCGGATAAAATCCAGGTCCACCGCCACGCCGGCAGGCACACCCTCCAGCACAACGCCGATGGCAGGTCCGTGGCTCTCTCCAAAAATCGAATAGTTCATCCCTTTTCCTCCTCCCGCGTGACGACACCGCCCAGCGCTTCATAGTCTTCCCAGAAATTTGGATAAGATTTCTTCACGCATTCCGCACCGGCTACCGTCACGGGGTTTTCGCACCGCGTCGCCGCCACCGCCGCCATCATGGCGATGCGGTGGTCGTTGTGGGCATCCACCGTCACGCCGCCCCGGAGGGCGGCAACGCCGCGGACCGTCAACCCGTCTGGCAGCTCCTCCACCTGGGCGCCCATCTCGTTCAGCACCGCCGTCACCGCCGCGAGGCGGTCGCTCTCCTTGATGCGCAGACGCGCCGCGTTGACGATATGGGTGGTCTCTCCGGCCCGCAGAGCCGCATAGGCCGCCAGCGGCGGGACGAGGTCTGGGCAGTCCTTCACATCCAGCGTCACCGTCCCCCCGCCGCCCAGGTCCTGCGCCCATGCTGCGATCTGACGGTCGCCCTGGGAGGACGCGCTGTTCATCCCTTCGATCGTTATATCGTTTCCCACGCCGCGGGCCGCATAGTAAAATCCCGCCTGGGACCAGTCCGCCTCCACCGCGCAGTCCGTACCCCGGCAGCGCTGGTTCCCCTGAATGCGGAAACACGCCGGGACTCCCTCCTGGGCGGAAACGGTCACACCGAACTGCTCCAGCGCCTCCGAGGTCATGGCGATATAGCTTCCGCTCTCGACGGCTGTGGTGGCGCGGACCACAGAATCCCCGTCCAGCAGAGGCAGGGCGTAAAACAGTCCCGTGAAAAACTGGCTGGAAACGTTGCCCGGCAGGGCATACTCCCCCGCCACCAGCGTACCGCGCACAGTGAGCACTCCATCTTTCAATTCATAAAAGATCCCTTTTTCGTCAAAAAGATCAAAATAGGGCTTCTGGGGACGCTCCATCAGGCGTCCTCGGCCGGTGAATACGCCGCCGCCCGCCACCGCCAGGGCGATGGGAATCAAAAAGCGCAGGGTCGAGCCGCTCTCGCCGCAGTCAAAGTGGGGCAGGCCGTCCCCGCCGCCCACCGGCGCGCCGCCGGAGACGCCCTGGACACGGATCGCGCTCCTGTCCAACTTTTCCCACGATGCTCCCAGCTGCTCCATGCACAACAGCGTCGCTAAAATATCCTGGGAAAAGGCCACGTTGGAAAGGATGCTCTCCCCCTCCGCCAAGGCGGCCGCCATAATCAGGCGGTGGGCCTGGCTCTTCGACGGCGGCGGCGTGATGCTCCCGCGGAGCACCGAAGGCTGTATGGTCACATTCATCGTTTCATTCCTCCAGCAGCGCAAACAGCGCTTCTTTGTCCATGGGCACGATCTCCGCCTCACCCAGGCGCTCCACCTCGATGACGCTGATACGCCCACCCTTTGCCTTTTTGTCCAGACCGATGGCCGCGCGGTAAGCCTCCATGGCGCACGGAATCGCCTCCGGCAGGCTAAAAGCCCGCAGCAGCGCCCGCAGCCGTTCGCCCAGCGCCGCCGTATCCCGGCCCTTTTTCTGCTCCAGCTCCAGCATCTTGACCATGCCCGCGGCCACGCCCTCGCCGTGGGTATACGTTTCATAGTGATACGCCAGCTCGTAGGCATGGCCCAGGGTGTGGCCGAAATTCAAAATGGCCCGGCGGCCGGTGTCCCGCTCGTCCTCCGTCACCACGGCGCATTTGATGGCGCAGCAGGCAGCAATGATCTGCTCGATCCGGCCTTCCAGGCCCGCCGGCCCGCCAGTTCCCTCCAGTAGCGCAAACAGCGCCGTGTCTGCGATCATGCCGTATTTGATGACCTCCGCCATGCCGTCACACAGCACGCGGCGGTTCAGGGTCTTCAACGCGTCCGTATCCGCCAGGACGAGCTTCGGCTGGTAAAACGCGCCCACCAGGTTTTTCCCCTGGGGCAGGTCAATGGCCGTCTTCCCTCCCACGCTGCTGTCCACCTGGGCCAAAAGGGTGGTGGGCAGCTGGATCAGGTCGATCCCCCGGAACATGGTCGCCGCCGCAAAGCCCGCCAGGTCTCCGGTCACGCCGCCGCCCAGGGCCACCACGCCGTCGCCGCGGGTCAGCCCCTCCTCTGCAAAGCGCTCGTAAAGCAAATTCAGGGTATGGATATTCTTGCTCTGTTCCCCTGCGGGAAACACCACAGAGCATGCCGAAAAGCCCGCGGCACGCAGGCTCTCCTCCACCTGTGCAAGATAAAGGGGCGCGATGTTGCTGTCCGTCACCACCGCCAAGCGCTCCGCCGCTGTCACCGCCCGGATCAGCGGACCGCACCGGGCAAGCAGGCCGCTGCCGATGTGAATCTCATACATCCGTCCCGGCAGTTCCACTGTCAGCCGTTCCATGTTTGTATCAACTCCTTCAGACCGCGAGTCCGTAAAAGCGCTATGCGCTCCGGTCAAACGCGGCAAATCCTGTTTTTAATCCAGTCCACGCATCAGCGCGGTCATTTTGTTGATCTTTCCCATCAGGCCCTCAAACTGGCCCGGCGTCAGGGATTGCTGGCTGTCGCACTTGGCGTGGGGCGGATCGTTGTGGACCTCCACGATAATACCGTCGCACCCGGCGGCGATCCCAGACAGAGACAGGGATTCCACCAGCCAGCTGACGCCGCCGGAATGGGACGGGTCCACGATGATGGGCAGGTGGCTCATGCGCTTGATGCAGGGGATGGCCGCCACGTCCAGGGTGTTGCGGGTATACGTTTCAAAGGTGCGGATACCGCGCTCGCAGAGGATCACGTTCTCGTTGCCCTCGGACATAATGTACTCCGCCGACATGATCCACTCCTCATAGGTGTTGGAAAGGCCCCGTTTGAGCAGGATGGGTTTGCTCATTTTGCCCACTTCCTTCAACAGGTCGAAATTCTGCATGTTCCGCGCGCCAATCTGGACCACGTCCACCTTTTCCTCAAACAGATCGATATACTTCGGGCTCATCAGCTCCGTGACGATGGGCAAACCCGTCGCCTCCTTGGCCAGCAGCAGCAGGTCAAGGCCCCGCGTGCCCATGCCCTGGAAGGAGTACGGCGAGGTGCGGGGCTTGAAGGCACCTCCCCGGAGCATATCCGCCCCGGCGGCCTTGACCTTGCGGGCCACCTCGATTATCTGCTCCTCGCTCTCCACGCTGCACGGCCCTGCGATCACGCCGAAGTGCCCGCCGCCGATTTTGGCATCTCCCACCTGAACTACCGTATCCTCGGGGTGGAACTTGCGGTTCGCCTTCTTATATGGTTCCGAAACGCGCATCACGCGCTCCACATGCTCGTTGATGGAAATCTTGTCCATATCCACCGCGGTGGTATCGCCCACCAGGCCCAGGATGCTGCACCCGTGGCCCTCGGTGATGCTGACCTTCAGATTCAGCTGCTCCAGCTCTGCCGCAAGGCGGGCAATATCCTCCCGCGCGGTATGCGGTTTCATAACAACAACCATAATGTTATCTCTCCTTCTTGCTCTTTCCGAGAAAAAGCATCTCTTTTTTCCCGGAAAAGTCATATTTTTGCAAGGTCATGGCAAAAGAAAAAGCCCATTGATCGCCGTCAATCAATGAGCCTGCTCCGTCCGGCTACGCCGGACCGCCAAAATCAGTTGTCTCACTCATCAATTCACAAAGCCTTATTGTTTCCGGCAAAAAGCGCTGCCGCCGTTAAATCGACCGCAGAAGCAAAAG
>CANSLL010000056.1 GCA_947647695.1 uncultured Clostridia bacterium
GGGACGGCTCGGTGACCTGATCGCCTACGTTGAAAACCCGGAGAAAAGCATTTGCTTTTCTCCGGGCCGTTTTTTTCATATGACAACCTGGCCGGAGAGATATTCCCCTGCCTGCGCGTATCCAATCGTTTCCCAGTATATGCCCACGCCATATCCCGATTGACCATGCCCGGCAGTTCAAAAGGAACCGCCAGCGCTTCGCCCAGGCCCTGGCGCGCGATCAAGCTGCCGGGTTTTTCACGGACGGCGTCACCGGTTGAGAAAAAAGGACGCTTCTTTTATGCAGGCGCTGTTACGCTTTCCGGTCCAGTGCGCCGCCTTCTGAAAGGGGAGGCTGGGCATAGGCGGCTGCGGCCCGGGCGCGGCGTGCCGTGCGGCCTGCATCCAGGCTCTCCGGTGTCTCGCCTCCTTCCGGGGAATCTGCCGGGCCGGGTACCTTTGCGGACTGGGGCGGCTCCGGCTGCTGCGGTGTCAGGGGCGGCTCCGGCGGCGCTGGCGCCGGGATGGTGTCGATGGGCGGCAGCTCCGGCGGTTCGATGTCCTCCAGCCGGGGTGGCTCCGGCGGTGCGGGACGCACGAGGTGGAGCTTGATATAAGGGCGTCCTTCCTTGATGGCTTTGAGAAATTCAGCGTCCGTGGGCAGCTTTGCGTAACTGCCGCGGCGGATGAAGGACCGGGTGCTGTCGTTTAGCGCCGTACAGCGGCGGTTTTCCAGCAGGATGATCTTGAGCTTTTTTTCATCGCTGATGGCGCTGTTGTGTTCCACGGCGCGCACGGTGGCCAGGGAGGAACCGATGCGGCTCAGCTTCAGCCGCTGGACGTCTTCCTTGGTCCGGCAGCGCTTGAGCGCCCGTTCATAGGCCTTCTGCTCCTGGTCGATGGAGTGCATCCGGTTATAGGTCAAAGGGTCCTTTTGCAGCAGATATTGTTGGTCCTGGGACGACAGCTTTTTTCCGGCATAGACCCGGTACAAAATGGTGCGCAGACGGCTGTCATCCTGATCCTCCTGGCCGCTCTGGCTGTCCTGAACGGCGGGAAAATCGCTCTGGTCCGTTTCGCGCCCGGCGTGCGACTGCTGCTCCCGGACTGCTTTTTCCTGGCCGGTTTTGGAAAAGCCCTGCTGCTTCAGCTGCCATTGGACCTGTTGGGCCAGGTGCTTTGTGTAGTCGTTGATAAAGCCAATGGAGGCAAGATCCATACCCCTGTTCTCCCTTCAAAAAAGTATTCTTATTCCCTATATATCATTATCGGCCAAACAGCTGGATTTTTAAGATGAGCCTGGAAAAGTCTGACAGTGCTTCCGGGATTTGGGCGTTGCCACGGCAGGAAAAGGCCGGTAAAATGGAAAAGAGAAAACGGGCCCAAGCCCAGGAAAACCGGCAAAGGAGAAGGAATATGGAACGGAACAGGATCGGACGGAGGGTGTTATCCCTGGCGGCGCTGTGTTTGGCGCTGTTTTGCTTCGGCGGGGAGCGGGCTGCCGGGGCGCAGCAGGAGGTGGTGGGATACTACGCCTCCTGGGCGGCACAGCAGGGCATATCGCCGGAGCAGCTCCCTGTGGAGGGATTCACTCAGATCAATTACGCCTTTGCCGCCATTGAAGGTCCTACAGGACGTATCATTCTGTCTGACAGAGCGCGGGACGAGAAGAACCTTGCGGAGCTGACGGCGCTGAGGAACGGGCATCCGGCGCTGAAGATTGTGTTGTCTGTGGGCGGATGGGACGATTCTCTCCATTTTTCTGCCGTGGCTGCCAGCGCAGAAAAACGGGCAAACTTTGCCCAAAGCTGTGCGGAGCTGGTTGCCCGGTACGGTTTGGACGGCGTGGATCTGGATTGGGAGTACCCCGTCTCCGGCGGTGCGCCGGGCGTGGCGGGCCGTCCGGCGGACCGGGAGAATTTTACTTTGCTTTTGAAGGATGTCCGACGGGCACTGGACGGTCAGGGCCGCAGGGACGGCAAAACATACCGGCTTACCATTGCCGGAGGCATCGGCGGCGGGTACTTAAAAAATATTGAAGCGCAGAAGGTGGCAGAGACGGTGGATTTCATTTTCCTGATGGCCTACGACATCCATGGCTCCTGGGACCGGTATACCGACCTTCTGGCTCCGCTGTACACGCCGGAGGACCGGTCGCCCCAATACCGCTACAGTGTGGACAGCGGCGTCTCGGCGTGGCTGGCCCAGGGCGTCCCGGCGGAGCGGCTGGTGTTGGGTATTCCGCTGTACGGATATGTATACGAGGGCGTAACGCCGGGAAAGGAGGGGTTGTACTGCCCCTTCCGTACAGCGCGTTCCGCCGGTTATGACGCTTTGAAGCGTACTTATCTTGGCGATCCTGGCTATATCAAATACTGGCACGAGACGGCCCAGGCGCCCTATCTTTGGGGCGGACAGACCTTTGTTTCCTACGAGGACGGGACGTCCGCTGCGGCAAAGGGTGAGCTGGCCCGGCAGCGGGGCCTGGGCGGCATCGGTTTCTGGGAGCTGTCCCAGGACGCGGCGGGGGAGCTGACGGCTGAGGCGCGCCGGGCCTTTGGCGCTGTCGGCCCCTTCCGGGACGTTTCCGCGGCGGACTGGTACGGCGCGGCTGCGGTGCAGATGTACGAAGCGGGGCTGATCAACGGCACCGCGCCGGGCGTCTTCTCGCCCCGGGAACCGGTGACGCGGGGGATGCTTGTGACGGTCCTGCATCGTTTGGCCGGTGTGCCCCAGGCAGAGGGAACGCCCTTTTCCGATGTGCCTGCCGGGGCATACTGCGCCCAGGCAGTGGCCTGGGCGGCGCAGGCGGGTGTTGCGGAGGGTGCAGGCGGCGGGCTGTTCCGGCCAGGGGAGCCGGTGCAGCGCCAACAGGCGGCGGCCATGCTTTGGCGCTACGCATCCCTGACAGGCAAGGACAGCGGGCGCCGGGCGGCGTTGGATGCCTTTGCCGACGGCGCGCAGGTGCGCCCCTATGCCGCCTCTGCCATGGCCTGGGCTGTGGCGGAGGAGTTGTTTCAGGGCACGAACAGCGGCGCGCTGCTGCCGGAGCATCCCATGAGCCGGAGTGAGCTGGCGGTATTGCTGGCGCGGTTCCTTCCACTGCTGGAGGAGCGCTGACGCTGTCTTGCGGCGGGGGGCGGAGGAAATAAGGGAGCAGCGCGGGAATGGCGCTGCAAGCGCGCCTGTAGGCGCGTGGCTACGGCGGAGCGGGGAAAGGATTCCGGCTGTGAGTATCCCGTGGCAATTGCTGGAAAATCATGGGTGCTTCCCTAAATTTTTTGCAAAAATGATTGATAAAGACAAAGCAGCTATGGTATACTTATAAACTGAAGAGGGAGATTTTTCTGACGTGCTGATTTCGGTGCGCAGGCCCCGTGATTTGCAGGGCGCCGCCGGTGCGGAAGAGGAATGCTGCGTGGAAGCAGGAAGTCTTCGACCTGCGTGATGCAAAAATCAAAACAGAAAGAAGATGGATATCTATGCGCAAGAGTATCAAGAAGATGGTTGGGATTCGTGTGATTCTGACGATTGCCGCTGTGCTTTTGTTCAGCGTGACGATGACAGTGAATATCCTCACTGTAGAGAAGACGCAGAAAGCGAGCAGCGCTGCCGCAAGTGTGCTGAGCCGTGCCCAGGCGGCGGAGACGGCCCACTATAAGTGGTCGTCCAACTTGGGCAATGCCTTGTATACCGGGTCGGAATTCACCGGCAGCATCGACCCCACCACCTGCGTTTTGGGCCAGTGGCTTTACGGCGACGCTGGGACGGACGATCCTGAGATCTTGTCCCTGCGCCAGCAGATGGAGCCGCTGCATAAGGAACTGCACAGCTCGGCGACTTATGTCTTGCAGCTGTTGGAGACTGATCCCGCGGCGGCGAGCGCCTATTATCAGAGCACCATCCAGGCCAATCTTGGTACCTTGGTGGGCCTGTTGGGCCAGGTCGTGGAGCGGGGCCAGGTACTGGAAGCCGACTGCGTCCAGCGGATGAACCGCACCATCGGCATCATGCATGCCACGTCCATTATCGGCCTCCTTCTGGCGCTGATCTGCCTGCTCAGTCTGGTGCGCTATGTCTTGCGCAATGTCGTGAAACCGATCCTGGTGATCAACGACCACAGCTTGCCTTTGCAGGAAGGCCGTTTGAGTTTCAACTTGGATTATGAGGCGAACAATGAGCTTGGCGATCTTGCCCAGACGCTCAGGAAGTCCGTGGGACAGATCCAGAGCTATGTGGGCGATATCAACCGTGTGATGAGCCGGCTCTCCGAGGGCGATTTTGACGTACATACGGCGGTGCCTTATATCGGCGATTTCCAGTCTATCGAGAGATCCATCAACAGCTTTACGGATTCCATGTCCGGTGCGCTGGGTAATATCCACCGGGCGGAGCAGCGTGTTTCCAGCAATGCCGAGCAGCTTTCCAGCGGTTCCCAGGCGTTGGCCCAGGGCGCGACGGAGCAGGCCAGCGCCGTGGAGGAGCTGTATGCCACGATAGACGATCTTTCCAAGAATGCCGACCGGAACGTCCAGGCTGCGGCGGAAGCAAAGGACAACGCCCGCCGCACGGGCGAGCAGGTTGCCATCAGCAGCGAGCAGATGAAGCAGATGGTAGCGGCAATGAAGGACATTACGGCGTCCTCCGCGGAAATCGGAAAAATCATCAAGACCATTGAGGATATTTCCTTCCAGACGAATATCCTGGCGCTGAACGCGGCGGTGGAAGCGGCCCGCGCCGGCAGTGCAGGCAAAGGCTTTGCCGTGGTGGCAGATGAGGTGCGCAGTCTGGCGGCCCAGTCCGATCAGGCAGCCAAGGCCACGACGGAGCTGATCGAGAATTCCGTCCATGCAGCCGAACGCGGCGGCCGGATCGTGGATGAAGTCTCCGTTACGCTGGAAAAGACGTTGGAGCTGGTTACCCAGTCCAACGACGCCATCAATACGATCAGCGAGGTGATCCAGCGGGAAGCGGAATCCATTTCTCAGATCACCGAGGGGATCGGCCAGATTTCGGCCGTTGTACAGACGAACTCTGCCAGCAGCCAGGAGTCTGCAGCTGTCAGCTCTGAACTGTTTGAGCAGGTGCGGATGCTTCAGGACGAGACGAACCGGTTTCGGATCAAGCAGGGGCGCTGACCGTCAGGTGCACCCAGGAGGCCTAACCGTGCGGGCCCATGCGGCGGCAGCTTGCCGCTGTGTGGATTGAAAAGAAATCACGACCGGCAGGGCGTGGGCTGATTTGTCCGTGCCCTGCCGGCTTTTTGAGAGGAGAATGACCATGATTACGATCGCACAGCGGATCGAGGAGCTCCGCGGTGAGCGGGAACTGAGCCGCCCGGCCCTTTCCGCCGCCCTGGGACTTCCCAGGACGGCCATTGAAAAGTTTGAAACGGGCCGTCAGACGCCCACCCAGGCCCAGCAGGAAAAGCTGGCGTCTTATTTTGGCGTGTCTTTGTATTACCTGCGGGGCGAGAGCAACGACCGGGAGAAGCTGGAAAACTGGATCGACGGACAGTTTGCGGAGGAGCCGGCGGGCGGACATGTCCCCCTGCCGCCGGTCAAGCGTCCTGCCGCGCCGTCTGCCGCGCCGGTCCAAAATGGACAGGGGACCATGCTGGATGCCTTTCTTACCAGCGCAAAGTTCCAGGAGAGTCTGCGCGTCGCCGTGCTGGAGGTGCTGCGCTCCCCGGAGGGGCAGGAGATCGTCCAGCACGCCGTCCACCGGGAGCTGCTGACGAAAAAGTAATGGAAAATAAACCCGTGAGGGATAGAAAGACCGCTTCGAGGACGTTTGTCCCCGGAGCGGTTTTTTTGCCGGCGCGTTGCCGGGAAAGCGTTATTTTTCGAGCATCGCCCATGCGACCTGCCAGGAGCCGTCCTGATAGGTCAGCTCCATGGTAAGATAGGTCATGCTGTCCTCCAGATCCAGACGGTGGGCGACGGAAACGATGGCTGTGGACGGGGTCTCGTCGTTGTCCACAGTGTAGTTAAGCCCGGCGATGCTGAGCTCATCGCGGACATCCCGGCCGTAGGTGTCGAAGGATGCGCCGCTGGCCAGCAATGCGGCGGCCTTCCGGGGTGCGTCGGCAAAGAATGCGTCCATGACGGCTTCTGTGGTCTCGTACAAAGACGCGACCCAGAGGGGAGATGCGTCCAGGGCCGCTGCGTTGGAAACGCGGAAGGTGTTTGCAATGTCGGCAAACCGGAGGCCGTGCCCCTCGGTGGCTTCGGTGAAGTAGGTGGATACCAGGACGAAGGAGCCGCCCTGGAGATCATCGGCAAACCAGGCGTCCAGCTGGGCCGCGTCCCAATCCGTACCGTTTCCGGCGTGGAGGGACGCGCCGCCGGACAGGGGCCACTGGGCGCTGTCCGATACGGTGTCATAAGATGCGCTCAGTTCCGTGCGCAGCTGGGCAGCGGCTTCCTCCGGGGCCACGCCGGGCCTGTGGGTGATCTGCAATTTGCATTCCGGCAGGGAAGCGGGCGGCGCGTCAAGGGGGACGAGGGAGAAAACGGCGCCGTCCTGGCGGCTGGCATAAATGGAATCGTTGTAGTACAGGGCAAAGTCCGGCGGCGCAGCATTCTCCGGCAGACCGGCGGCGTAGCAGACGGCGAAGAGGTGGAAACTGCCTACGGACGCTCCGGTCTGGCTGACGACACTTTGTGCCGGTCCGGGAGAGATGCTGTTGGGATCGTCGGGGCCGCTGCCGGGCAGGTACAGCGCCGCCGTGGCCAGCAGGGCAAGACACGCAGCCGCCGCTCCGGCTTTGACCCAGCGTTTGGACGGTTTCCTGTTTACTGTGCCGGATTCGCTGCGGCGGAGCAGGGCGTCGTCTGCCGCGCCGATGGCCATAAATAACTGTTCCTCGTTCATAAAATAAGACCTCCATGCGCCTTTGGCGCTGTTGTAGCAGCAGATTTTGTGCGGACCGGGCGGAGCGGGAAATGGGATGGGTTCATGGCAACAGCTCCTCCCGTTCCAGATGGCGCTTCAGCTTGCCGCGGCTGCGGTGAAGGCTGCTTTTCACCGTGTTGAGATTCAGACCATAGCGCCGTGCGATTTCGGACAGCGGTTCTGCAAACCAGTACCGCCGCAGAAAAATGCTGCACTCCTGTTCCGGCAGGGTGTGAAGGAACCGGCTGACGCTGTCCTCCAGTGCGGCGGCCTCGGTTTCCTCGGCGGCGCTGGGCGCGGCGGGCAGGCAGCTTTCCAGCTCCTCCAGGATCAGCGGAAGCTCGCCGCCGCCCCGCTTTTGCGCCCGCTGCGCCTTGCAACGGTTGAAGGCGCAGGCACGGGTAATCTTTCCCAGAAACGGACGGAGCCGCTCTGGACGGTGGGGTGGTATGGCGTTCCAGGCGTTGAGCCAGGTGTCGTTGACGCATTCCTCCGCATCCTGGCGGTTGGACAGGATGTTCCAGGCAATGGCATAGCAATATTTCCCGTATTTTTGGCTTGTTTGATCGATCGCGTCGTCTTTGCGCTGCAAAAACAGGTCGATGATCTTTTGATCTTCCATAGACAAATACTCCCTTCTTCAGAAAGGCCCTTTCACTTTTCAAGTCAACAAAAAGACGGAAAGGTTTTATGCAAATCAGAAAAATGCGGAACGCCCCTTTTGACGGGTGGGAGCAAAGCAAAAAAGAACGCGCCCTCCGGCAGGGACACCGCCCGGCTAGTTAGCGGTGTGTCTCGGAGGGAGCGCTTGTTCATGATTTCATTATAGCAGATTTACGCTAACGGCGCAAGTCCATCTTCTGGCATCGGCTCTGCGTCCAGCCGGTCCATGGACGTGTCCAGCGTGCCGCCGCAGGCGGTGGAAAAGGCCGCGCGCAGGTCGGTGTGGAGGGTGGGGGAAAGTCCGCTGCTGACCATAACCAGCATGATGGTATCGCCATAGACGCCTGCGGCCACAGCGTCGGCATAAACGCAAATCCATTTTGCCTGGTCGACGCCATTGTACATGCTCTTGGCGACGTCCGTGGCGTCGGCGGCGTCTTTGACGCGCACCACGACCAGAGAGTAAGCCTGGGAACCGATCATCGGCTCAGAATAATAGGCTTCCTTCACCTTGGACGTATCAGAAAGGCCGAGGAAATACTGGCCGCTGTAAGAATCGGTCAGATCTACGGCGATGGGGTCTGCCAGGGAAATTTCCATGGGCTGGTTGGCGTAGATCGCTTCGACCAGCTCCGGGAGCGTGCCGCTGTAGCCCTTGGAAGAAGACGTATCCGGCTTGGAGGTATCCGGTTTGGACGTATCTGGCTTGGAGGTATCCGGTTTAGAGGTATTTGGTTTGGATGTGTTAGGTTTCGATGCATCCGGTTTCGATGTGTTGGGTTTGGACGCGTCTGGCTTTGGTTCCGGCTTGACGGTGCTGCCGTTGTCGGGTTCGCCGCTGCCGTCCTCATCCGTATCGCCGTCCTCTGGGGGCAGAGCGTCGCCGCCGTTCTCCGGCTCGTCTGTACTACCGGGGGTCAGGGTATCGCCGGTAGACGGGGGAACGTCGCCGTCAGAGGAGGACGGGGGGGCCTGATTGGGACTGCCGCAGGCGGCGGTCAGCAAAAGCATCGTGAGACACAGGGAAACAGCAATCAGTTTTTTCATGGTTTCTATCCTTCCTATGTATGTATTTTCGTTCGTATCGCCGTTTGGCGTTCATAATCAATACGCATGGGGACGGGCAGAGGTCACAAAAGAAAAAACTTTTTTACAAATAAAAAACATGACAGCCGATGGTGGTGAAATAGGTACGGTTTCCGGCGATCCAGCTGCCCTGGGTGAGGGACGGGTTGAAAAAGAACAGCGCGCCGCCCGCCGTGTTCACGCCCTTCAGCGCCTGTTCTGCCGCCGTGCGGGAGGTTTCCGACGGTGTGCAGTAGATTGCGCCGTTGATGACGGGGGTGAACTGAACGCCGTTTTTGCGGTCGAAGATCACATCATAGACCGTGTTGGGGTATTCCGAAGAGGCAACGCGGTTTAGGATGACATTTCCCACCGCAATCTGGCCTGCCAGGGATTCGCCCTGGGCCTCGGCGTGGATGATGCGGCTGAGCCAGTAGAGGTCGTCTTCGCTGTAGGCGGACGAAAGCACGGATGCGTCCTGGCCTGGGGCGGTCGTGCCTCCGGTATCGATCAGGGCCGTTTTGCAGCCGCTTTCCCAACCGACGCCGTAGCCCAACAGACCGGCCAAAGTGCGCAGCGGGACGTAGATCCGTCCTTCATCGGAAAGTACGGGAACGGGATGAACGGTACCGTCCATCTGGGCCGTCTGGGCGGCGGGACTTACGGCGATGCGGACGCCGTCCTTTTCGGCCACGGCATAGCCGCCGGCGCTGTCCCAGTCTACGGACCAACCGCCGAGAAACTCAAAGAAACCGCGCACGGGGAGATACGTTGTTCCCTGGCGGACCAGCAGTTCCCCGGGGTAAGCCGTGCCGTCCACATGGACGCAGACGTCCTCTGCGGCTGCGGCGGGAGTGAGCATACACCAGAGCACCAATGCAAAGAAGATGGCACAAAAGTTTTGGTATTTTTGATTTTTACTCATCAAAGGCCTCCTTTCTTTCGTAATTGTAAAGGAAATATCCTTTTGGTGCAAGGACCAATATTTGGAGGAGAGCTGTATGCCGTGCGATTGCGGGATACGTCTGGGACATGGCGCGGGATAGAAAGAAAGCATTTTACATTCGCTGCAAGATTCGGTACAATAAAGCTGCCGGGCAAGCGATGCCGCGCTGCGGCGAGAGGGTGGCCTGTCCATCTGCCCGGCGCGGCAGGAGAGACGGCGGCGCTGTTTTGTCCCGGAGACGGACAGGTTCGGCAGGAAAAATGATCCGGGCAGAAATGATGGTTCAAGGAGGAGTTTTTGTGGTAAAGCAGACGGCAGGCAGAGATCAGCTGGGGGAATTTGCCCCTAAATTTGCAGAGTTGAACGACGATGTGCTCTTTGGCGAGGTTTGGAGCCGGGAGGGGGCGCTTTCGCTGAAGATGCGCTCTATCCTGACCATTACGGCGCTGGTGAGCAAGGGAATGATCGACAGCTCGTTTCAGTTCCACCTGGAGACGGCGAAAAAGAACGGCGTCACCAAGGCAGAGATGGCGGAGATCCTCACCCATTTGGCGTTCTACGCCGGCTGGCCTAATGCCTGGGCGGCCTTCCGCATGGCGGTGGAGGCCTACAAGGAGGACGACGGCGCGGACGGCGGGCTTTTTGGCCTGGGGGAGCCCAATGAGGCATATGCCCGGTATTTTACCGGAGCCAGCTATCTCAAGCCGCTCACCGGTCCTGAGGATACGATCTTTTTAGCCAATGTCACCTTTGAGCCGGGCTGCCGGAACAACTGGCATATCCATCGCGCCGCCCAGGGCGGCGGGCAGATCCTGCTGTGCACCAACGGCCGCGGCTGGCATCAGGAGTGGGGCGGTCCGGCTCGGGCGCTGGCCGGTGGAGATGTGGTTGTGATCCCTGCCGGGGTCAAGCACTGGCATGGTGCGGCAAAGGACAGCTGGTTTTCCCATGTGGCGCTGGAGGCGCCCGGCGAGGACTGTTCCAACGAGTGGTTGGAGCCGGTGGACGATGCCTGGTATGAGGCATTGGAGGGGTCAAGCCGGAACGATTAAAGGCGCAAATTGCTTTCTGACATGCAGCAGCACCCGGAAAATCTTTTGATTTTCCGGGTGCTGCTTTTAGTATCTTAGTATCGTTATAAGAATTTTTTCAGATCGCCCAGCTTGCCGCCGATGTCCGACGAGGCCAGCTTTGCCTTTACGCCTGCCACGACCGGCTTCAGCTGTTCCTCCGGCAGGTCCACATCCAGCAGCTTTTCCAAGGTCTTGATGGGGTCATCCTGGAATCCGGCGAGCAGCGCGGGGTCCTTTTGCAGCTTTTTGACGGCTTCCTCGATTTTTTCCTTGATGTCGATTTGCAGATCCATACGCTCATTCCTTTCCGTATTTATTTTCTCTTGCCGTATTGCAGGGGCAGCAGGCCTGCCCTTTATGCCAGCGTTACCTTTGGGGTGCGGTGAATGATCTCGTGGCGCTTCGGGCCGGTGGAGAACAGCGTGACGGGCACGCCCAGCTCCTGTTCAATAAAGTCGATATACGCCGTCGCTTCCGCCGGTAGAGCGTCCAGGTCTGTCACGCCGCGGATATCGCGCTTCCAGCCGGGCAGGGTGGCATAGACCGGTTTGGCATCCTTCAACAGACGAGTGACAGGGAACTCCTTCACGATCTCGCCGTTGATCTCATAGCCGGTGCAGACCTTGATTTCGTCGAGGTATCCCATCACATCCAGGCAGGTGACGCAGACCTCCGTCGCGCCCTGCATCTCCACGCCGTAGCGGGTGGCCACGGCGTCGAACCAGCCCACGCGGCGGGGACGGCCCGTGGTCGCGCCGAATTCGCCCTTGTCGCCGCCGCGTTTGCGCAGCTCGTCGGCTTCCTCGCCGAAAATTTCGGAGACGAAGTCGCCACCGCCGACGGAGGAGGAATAGGCCTTGGTCACGGCCACGATGTCCTTCAAATACCGCGGCGGGATACCGGCGCCCACGCAGCCATAACCGGCCAGGGTGCTGGAAGAGGTGGTCATGGGGTAAATGCCGAAATCGGTATCCTTCATGGTGCCCAGCTGGCCCTCCAGCAGGACGGTCTTTCCCTCGCGCAGGGCACGGTGCAGGAAAGCGGCCGCATTGCCCACATAGGGGCGAATCAGCTCCCGCTGGGCGGTCAGCTCCTCGACCAGCGCCTCGGGCTGCAGCGGCTCTTTCTGATACAGGTGGACGATCAGCGCGTTTTTCAGCTGGCAGATCTTTTCGACGCGCTCCCGGAGCAGGTCATCGTCAAACAATTCGTTGACCTGGATGCCGATCTTGGAGACCTTGTCGGAATAAAACGGCGCAATGCCGGATTTGGTGGAGCCGAAGGCCTTGCCGGCCAGACGGTCCTCTTCGTAAACATCCAGCAGGGAATGGTAGGGCAGCAGCACCTGGGCGCGTTCGGACACGATCAGCTGCGGCGCGGGCACGCCGCCTTCCCGAAGCGCCGCTAACTCTGCCATGAGCTTGCGGATGTCCAGTGCGACACCGTTGCCGATGATGTTGGTAACGTTCGGGTAGAATACGCCCGAGGGCAGGGTGTGCAGCGCGAAGCGGCCATAGTCATTGATGATGGTGTGGCCCGCGTTGGCGCCGCCCTGGAAGCGGACGACCACATCCGCCGCTTCGGCGAACATATCCGTGATCTTGCCTTTTCCCTCGTCGCCCCAGTTGGCGCCTACGATTGCTTTTACCATAGTATAAAATCCTCCCTGCGCGGGGTTTTGCAATTTTGCCCTATCCCGCACAATATTACAATAAATCATTATACAATAGCTTTTCCTGTTTTGCAAGAAAAACTGCCCATAGGAGGGAAAAACCTCCTGTTTGGACGAAAAGCAAGGGTATTTCTGCAATTTTTTGCATGTAGGGACTTTCGGAGAAGCAATCTCCTCCAGCGGGATCCGGCGTCTGTGAGCGCCGGGAAAACGGCGCGTTTTTTCTGGACTGGAAG
>CANSLL010000057.1 GCA_947647695.1 uncultured Clostridia bacterium
GGTTTGGAAACAGGGGGGAAAGGAGATGGACCATGAGCATCGACTATCAGCAAATGCTGGAAATGATCATGGATGCGTTGGGGTATGCGACGCTGGTGGATGAAAAATGCCATGTGATCTATATGAGTAAAAAATATTATGAGGAGATTCTGGGACTGAGCCGGGAGGAGACCATCGGAAAACATATTTACGACATTGTGCCCGATTCCCGGATCCCGGCCATCCTGGAAAGCGGGCGCAACAGCTGGGGGGAGTATTACTATTTTCCCCAAACGGGGGAGGATACCTTTGCCAACCGCTTTCCCCTGTATGCCGGCGGGGAGCTGAAGGGCCTGTTTGCGGAGGCGATCATCTACAGCTTTGACGATGTGATCCAGATGAACGCCCTGGTCCACGCGCTAAAACAGGAAAACAGCGCGCTGAAAAAGGAACTGCTCAACAGCCAGAAAAAGAACTGGAGCCTGGACAGCATTGTGGGCCAGTCGGACGCGCAGCAGGCGGCGAAAAACTTAGTAAAAAAATTTGCGGATTCCAATCTGAGCATTCTGATCACCGGAGAGACAGGCACCGGCAAGGAGATCTACGCCAACGCCATCCACTATATGAGCAACCGCTGCGACCGCCCCTATGTGAAAATCAACTGCGCCGCCATTCCCGGCGAGCTGTTGGAATCGGAGCTGTTCGGCTATGAAAGGGGCGCGTTTACCGGCGCGTCGGAAAAGGGGAAGATCGGCAAGTTTGAATATGCCAACGGCGGGACGATTTTGCTGGATGAGATCGGCGAGATGCCGCTGTTTCTCCAGTCGAAGCTGCTGCGGGTGCTCCAGGACAAATGTGTCGAACGGGTGGGCGGCGTCAAGACAATCCCGCTGGATGTGCGGATCATTTGCAGTACGAACCAGGATTTGGAGGCGCGGGTGCGGGAGGGCAAATTCCGCAGCGACCTCTATTACCGTATCAATACGGTGGAGATCAAGATCCCGCCCCTGCGGGAGCGGATGGAGGATATCGAGCCGCTGAGCCGTTTTTTCATCGAACGGATCAACCGGGAAAACGGCGTGTTTATCACCGGGCTGCAAAAGGCGGCCCTGGGCCTTTTGGAGGAGTATCAGTGGGAGGGCAATGTGCGGGAGCTGGAGCATGTGCTCCAGCGGGCCTGTGTCGCCGCCGGCGCCGGAGAGTTGACCGTGCGGGATTTTGACTTCCTGCTGGAGCGCATCCTGCGCCGTTCGGCCATGGCCGAGTCCATAGATATGGTGGGCAGTTTGCAGGAGCGAACGGCGAAGGTGGAGCGGGAGGAGATCATCAAGGCGCTGGTCAGGACGAATGGAAATAAGACAAAGACTGCCCAGCTGCTGGGCATCGACCGCACGGCGTTGTATCAGAAGATCAAAAAATATGACATCAAGCTGTAAAAATCTGAAACGGGCAAAAACAGAATCAGTGTTGTGAAATCCCTACAGTGGAACGGGGGCCGATGTGAGAAAATCCATCGGTCCCCGTTCTCTTTTTTGGCCGGATCGTCTGAATGCACGTTCTGCCGTAAACCTGGTTTCCTATGGCGTGCAAGGCTTCTGGCATCTTTACCAAAATGATGAATGGATTTTGGCAAAGGACTTGCTAACTAATACAGTACAACTGTTTCCGCTGAAAGGAGGAGAGGAATGGAACAGGCATTGTATCAGGAAAAGCTCTGCACTGCGGCAGAGATCGCGGAACAGATCGAGTCGGGTAGCGTCTGCGCCTGCGGGACGTGCCTGAGCGAGCCGGCGGCCATCACCGCGGCCCTGGGCGCGCGGCTGAGGACGCTGGACGGTCCGGCGGTTACCCATCACCAGACGATGCCGGTCTATCCGTCGGCGTTTTTCGATGAGGCGCTGGCGGGGCGGTATACGGCGGTGTCCTGGTTTTCCACAGGCTATGCTCGGGAGGCCTTTGCCCGGGGCCTTGCAGACGTGATGCCCGGTTACTACCGGGATGTTCCCGCGCTGTATGGCGAGGAGATCAATCTGGATGTGTTTTATGCGGCCGTTTCCCCCATGGACCGCCACGGTTATTTCAGCTTCGGCACAACGGGGGCAGAGTGCCAGGCCCTGGCGCGCAAGGCAAAACAGATCTTTTTGGAGGTCAACCCCCATATGCCCCGCACCTTTGGCGACCAGCAGATCCATCTTTCCAAGGTAACGGCCCTGTGCGAAAACGACGCGCCGTTGGCCGCGGCGCCGCCGGTACAGATCGACCCGGTCAGTGAGAAAATCGGCGCGCTGATCGCTGGTGAGATCCCGGACGGCGCAACCCTACAGCTGGGGATCGGCGCGATCCCGGCGGCGGTGGGCCTGTGCCTGCGGGAAAAGCGGGACCTGGGCATCCATACGGAGCTGTTTTCCGACAGCATGGTGGAGCTGATCGAATGCGGCGCAGTGACCAACGACCGAAAGACGCTCCACCGGGGCAAAAGCATTGCGACGTTGGCTTACGGTACCCAGCGGGTCTATGACTTCCTTCACGAAAACGTGGGCGTGGAGTTTTACCCTGTGAACTACGTCAACGATCCCCATGTGATCGCAAAGAACGATTGCTTCGTTTCCGTCAACGCCTGTCTGGAGGTGGACCTCTGGGGACAGGTGGCGTCGGAGTCCATCGGTACGCGCCACTTTTCCGGCACGGGCGGGCAGGTGGATTTTGTCCGGGGCGCGCGGGAGTCCAAAGGCGGCCGGTCCTTTATCGCCATGCCGTCCACAGCGAAGGGCGGTACGGTAAGCCGGATCAAGCCTGTCCTGACGGCGGGAGCGATTGTTACCACCAGCAAGAACGATGTGGATGCTGTGGTGACGGAGTACGGCATCGCCCGCTTGCGGGGCCGTACCGCAAAGCAGCGGGCCACGGCGTTGATTGCCATTGCCCACCCGGCCTTCCGCGAGGAATTGACCTATGAGGCAAAACAGATGAATCTTATGTAAACAAGCAGGGCGCAACGCGCCGCAGCTTGGAATAAAAGGAGGGAAATCCATGGAATTGAAAGACTATTTGGTGGGTGATGTGCGCGACAGCGTGCGCTACATCGAAAAGATGTCCCGCGGCGGATTGAGCAAGATGCCGCCGTTGATCATCACCTGCGCCATTACCGGCGGCCTGCATGGCAAGGAGGCCAATCCCAATCTGCCGGAGGAGCCCAAGGAGCAGGTACAGTCTGCCTACGATGCGTACAATGCCGGAGCTAGTATGGTGCATATCCACCGGCGCAACCCGGAAAACCCCATGCAGATGTCCTGGAAATGGGAGGAGTTTGCCGAGGTCAACGCCATGATGCGCGCAAAATGTCCTGATCTGATCATCAACAACACCTGCCTTGGCGGACGCCTTGTGGACGAGCAGGCGGGCACCGTGGGCGACCGGATGCTGGCGTCCATCAAGGCCAGACCGGAGGTGGCGAGCCTTGATATCCACTGCTTCTGCGAGGATATGCCCATGAAGGCGCGCAAAGCGCCCCTGTTTGGCCGGGACGAGAACGGCATTTTGAAGTTCCACTATGTCCTGTCCCCGGAGGACGCCCGCTATGCGGCCAAAGAGATGGTGGACAACGACATCAAGCCGGAGCTGGAGATGTTTGATATCGCCGATGTGAAGTATCTTCAGATGCTCATCAGGCATGATATTTTGAAGGGTCCCTACTGGGTTTCCATGCTCTTTAACGGCAACGGCACGATCCCCACGCCGGATATGATGCTGGCGGCGACCCGCGCCCTGCCTGCGGAGAGTCTGCTAAACGTCATCGGCATCGGCGCGGCCCAATTCCCCATGCTGGCCATGGCGATGATCCTGGGCCACCATGTGCGCGTGGGCTTGGAGGACAACGTGTTTTATGCGCCCCATGAGCTGGCGCAGAGCAACGCGCAGATGGTGGAGCGCGTGGTGCGCTTGGCCAGGGAGCTGGGGCGGCCCGTAGCGACGCCGGAGCAGGCGCGCCAGATGATGGGGTTAGGCGCGCCGCGGGCGTATTGAGCATTGAGAGAAGGAGAAAATTTCATTTGAGAATTTGAGAAAGAAGGGTTCGCAATGAAAAAAATTACAAATGCATGTGTCTATGTCATGAACCGTTTTTTACCGGACGCATTTCTGTTTGCGGTGATTTTGTCCATCGTCGTTTTTGTGGTGGCGATGCTGGCTACGGGGCAGGGGCCCATGGCAATGCTGTATTCCTGGAATGCGGGCTTCTGGGGCTTGCTGGGCTTTGCCATGCAAATGTCTCTGGTTATTGTACTGGGCAGCGCCATGGCCAAGGCGAAATTTTTTAAGAAGATCCTTTCAGCGATTGCGGGCTGCGCCCATTCTCCGACCCAGGCGGCGATGATCACCGCGCTGGTTTCGGCAATCTGTTTCTGGCTGAACTGGGGCTTTGCCCTGATTTTCAGCGCCATGCTGGCCAAGGAGATGGCGCGGCAGATCACCAATGTGGACTACCGCATCCTGGTGGCGGCGGGCTATTCCGGCATCGCCATCACCCAGTGCGGCGTGGGCGGCAGCGTGCTGCTGACCATCGCGGCCCAGGGCGGCGTGGCCAACGTGTGCGCCTATGAAGGCGCGATCCCCTTGTCGACCACCGTATTCAACCCCGCGACGCTGATCGCCTGTGGCGTCATTATGGTGATGCTGCCCATCCTGTTCAAATTTATGACGCCTGATGCGGAGCATACGGTGAAGGTCGATCCGGCCAAGCTGAAGGAAACGGAGTATGTGGACAAAGCGCCTGAAACACCGGCAGAGAAACTGGAGATCAGCAAGATCCTCTGGGTCATTACCTGGGCGGCCGGTCTGGTAGCGTTTATTTATGTTCTGGTGCGCAGCAACTTTGACTTGAGCATCAACGCGGTGAACTTTCTGTTCCTCTTCCTGGGCATCCTGTGCCACGGGAATCTGAAAAATTATATCCGCGCGTTCCAGGATTCTGCGTCTGCCGCGGCGGGTATCCTGCTCCAGTTCCCCTTCTACGCCGGTATCATGGGCATGATGACGGCTGCCAACGCCGACGGCGTCAGCCTGGCAAATATCATCACCAACGGTCTGCTGAGCATCTCCACGCCGCGGACGCTGCCCTTCTTTACCTGGATCAGCGCCGCGATCCTGAACTTCTTCATCCCCTCCGGCGGCGGCCAGTGGGCGGTACAGGCCCCGATCATGCTGTCCGCTGCTATGGAACAGGGCACGCCGCTGTCCACGGTTTCCACTGCGCTGCTGTGGGGCGATGCCTGGACAAATCTGATCCAGCCCTTCTGGGCGCTGCCCGCCCTGGGCGTGGCAGGCCTTGCCGCGAAGGATATCATGGGCTACCTGGTGATCGTCCTGATCGCCACCGGTATCGTGATTGGCGTCAGTCTGCTGTTGATCTATCCGCTGTTTTCCATGCCCGTCTGAACGTTTGCCCCCTGAACGTTCAGTCAAGTGTGGGAAAAGCACAGCCCGGAGCAAAAGCTCCGGGCTGTCTGTTTTGTGTGAAGCGGGCGGAGTAAAAACGTGGAAACGATTTTACCGGTCGCCGCCGGTCTCCACAGAGGAAGACGGGTCTGCAACTGTGGTGTTTGTCATGGTGGTAAACGTGCCGTTCGCGCCCTTTCCCACGAACTGCGTCTGCACATCTGTACTGCCGCTGCCGCAGGCAGTGGAACCGGTGGACGTATAAGAAACGCCGGCATCATCCATGAGGGCGGGGTCGGTAAAGGTGATGCCATACGCCCATTCGCCGGGGTTGTCTTCGTCGGGATATACGTCGATGTGCAGCGTGGTGGTGCCGCTGGTATCCTCATAGGTATAAGCGTTGTCCTTGGCCAGATCATCGGTAATGTCGATGGATTCCTCATCGATCTTCAGCAGGACGCGGCCGTTTTCCTTCACGACATCCGCCTGGGTGTTAAGGACGATGACCTCGCCGCCGTCCTCGGTCTTCATGGAAATCTGGTAGTCGTTGATGGGTAAGATGCTGGTGATGTGGTATTCCACCGCTTCAAACAGCTGCCCGTCTGTGGCGGCGTTGGCGACGCCTGCGCTGACGCACAGGGACGCTGCGATGGCGGCGGTCATCAATACGGCGCGGCTGGCGCGGCGCCGGGGTGTCTGCATTTCTTTTGTCATGGATAATACCTCCTGGATACATGTTTCGGAAGCGTGAAGCTCCGAAAAGGTATCCTGAAACAATCTGCGGTCCATCATTGCTTCAAACCTCCTTTATCGGTTCGCTCAACTCGAGCTTCAATTTTTCCCGCGCCCGCATCAGCCAGGTGCGGACGGTGGCGGGCTTGACGGAGAGGACGCCGGCGATCTCCGCCGTGGTCAGATCCTCATAGTAAAACAGGTACACCGCGATGCGGTACTTGCGCGGCAGCGCCATCACGGCGGCAAACAGCTCGCTTTGCTCCGGGTGTTCAAAGACCGGGGCGTCCCGCCATTCCTCCAGCGGGAGGACGCGCCGCCGCCATACGGTGCGCAGCACCTTGCGGCTCTCGTTTACCGTAACGTGGATCAGCCAGGCGCGGATATGGTCGCGGGACGCGAAGGGTTCCTCGCGCTGGAAGAGCTTCAGCAGCACGGTCTGCATCACGTCCTCCGCGTCCGCCCGGTTTTTCAGCGCCTGATAGGCGACGCGGTAGACGGTATCGCTATAAGTCCGCACCAGCGGCTCAAATTCCTCGTGGGTCAAGCATCTCACCTCCTGGGGTCTGAAAGATCTTTCATAAGGAATATCCATAACAGGGGCGGATTGTTGCAAAAAAGAAGAAAAAATTTTGCAGCTTTGGAGAAAAGCGAAGGGGTCTTCCCTTGCAGTCGGGGAGGAAAACGGATATAATAAGGAACGCCGCCTCCGCCGCTGCGCGCGGGCGGCGGGGCCTGTTCCCGGAGACGGGAGGGCCCTCTGGATTCGATACGCAATTTTCCGGGAGGTGCAGGGGAACATGAAGATGATCGTATATTCCTGCGACGCACAGGAGCGGGCGTTGTTTGACCGCTTTGCCGCGGACTTCGGCGCGGAGCTGATGTGCATAGAGGAAAAACCCGTTTTGGATAATGCATCCCTGGCTGAGGGGATGGATGTGGTCAATATCCTCTCGGCGACGTATATCACGCCGGAGATCCTGGATGTCTACAAAGCCTGCGGCGTGAAGATGGTGGTCAGCCGTACCATCGGCGTGGAGCATGTGGACGTGGCCTATGCCAACGCCGCCGGCATCGCCGTGGGCAACGCGACCTATTCGCCCGCCAGCGTGGCGGATTACGCCATTATGATGATGCTGATGGTGCTGCGCCGGATCAAACCCATGCTGCTGCGGTACGCCGGGCAGGACTACACCGCCCGGGGATACCTGGGCCGGGAGCTGCCGAACATGGCCGTGGGCATCGTGGGACTGGGGCGGATCGGGTCCACCGTGGCACGCCACCTTCAGGGCTTCGGCTGCCGCGTGCTGGGGTATGACCGCGTTCCGTGTCCGGCGCTGGAGGGCGTCGTGGAGCAGGTGGCGCTGGAGGAGCTGTACCGCCGCAGCGATATCGTGACGCTGCACGTTGCCGCCACGGAGGAGACGTTCCATATGATCGATGCGGACGCCATCGCCCAAATGAAGGACGGTGCGGTGCTCATCAATACGGCCCGCGGCACGCTGGTGGACAGCGATGCGCTGATCGACGCCCTGGAGTCCGGCAAGCTCTCGGGCGCTGGCCTGGACGTGTTCGACGGCGACCGGCTCATCTATTACCGCGACTTCAAAAACAAGATCGTCCCCCAGCGCCAGCAGGCGGTTTTGAACGCTATGCCCAATGTCCTGATGCTGCCCCATATGGCCTATTACACCGACCAGGCGGTGGAGGACATGGTGCGCAATTCCCTGGACGGCGCGCGCCGTTATCTTGCGGGGGAGGACGACCCTTGGCTGATCGGAGAAAAGGTATGACACAACAACAGATGAAAGAATGCGGGATGCTGCGGATTTTTGCGTCCTATTACAGGCCCCATTGGCGGCTCTTTGCCCTGGATATGATCTGCGCTACGGTGATCTGCCTGATCGACCTGGCGTTTCCCTACGTCTCCCGCCTGTCCTTGCAGCAGCTGCTGCCAGAGCAGGCTTACCGGGCGTTTTTCGCGGTGATGCTCCTGATGGCGGCGGCGTATATCCTCAAAAGCGGGATGTATTTTATCGTGACCTACTGGGGCCACCTGTTGGGCGTCCATATCGAGGCGGACATCCGGGCCGATCTCTTTTCCCATATGCAGCGCCTGTCCTTTTCCTTTTACGATAAAAACCGCACAGGCCAACTGATGAGCCGGGTCACCGGCGATCTGTTTGAGATTTCGGAGCTGGCCCACCACGGCCCGGAGGACGTGTTTATCTCCAGCGTGACGATCCTCGGCGCGTTCTGCGTCATGCTCACCATCCGCTGGGAGCTGGCCCTGACCGTCTTTGCGGTGATCCCTTTGTTCGTCCTGTTTACCGCTGTTCAGCGCAAGCGGATGGCGGCGGCATCCCGGGAAGTAAAGGTGAAGCTGGGCGGCATCAACGGCGAGGTGGAATCCTCCATCTCCGGGATGCGCACGGCAAAGGCCTTTGCCAGCGAGGGGGCGGAAATCGAAAAATTCGAGCGGTCCAACAACGCCTTCCGCGGCGCCAAGCGGGGCTATTACAAGGCGATGGCGACGTATCAGGCGGGAATGGAATTTGCCATGGGCATTCTCTCGGTGATAGTCATTGCCGCGGGCGGGCTGTTTATCATGAACGGCTCCATGGATTATATCGACCTGATTACCTTTTCCCTGTATGTGACCACGTTCATCACGCCCATCCGCAAGCTGTCGAACTTTGTCGAGCAGTTCATGCAGGGCATGGCGGGCTTCAAGCGCTTTGTGGAGCTGATGCGCACGGACCCGGAGATCGAGGACGCGCCGGACGCGCGGGCGTTGGACAACGTGTGCGGTGCCATCGACGTGGACCATGTGACCTTCCGCTACGACGCGGCGGGCCCGGCGGTCCTGGAGGATATCACATTGCACATCGCCCCCGGCGAAACGGTGGCGGTGGTCGGACCCTCCGGCGGCGGAAAATCCACTCTGTGCCAGCTGCTGCCGCGGTTTTACGACGTGACTGCCGGCGCGGTGCGCATCGACGGGCAGGACGTGCGAAGCCTCCGGCAGAGCAGCCTGCGCGCCAACATCGGCATCGTCCAGCAGGACGTGTTCCTGTTTGCGGGGACGATCTACGAAAACATTGCCTATGGCCGTCCCGGCGCGACGGCGGCGGAGGTGGCGGATGCCGCCCGCCGGGCGGAGATTTACGACGATATCGTTTCCATGCCCAACGGCTTTGACACCTATGTGGGCGAGCGGGGCGTGATGCTCTCCGGCGGGCAGAAGCAGCGGATTTCCATCGCCCGCATTTTCCTCAAGGACCCGCCCATGCTGATCCTGGACGAGGCGACCTCCGCCCTGGACGCCGTGACCGAGGCGGCGATCCAGCGGTCCTTCGACGCGTTGGCCAAGGGCCGCACCACGCTGATCATTGCCCACCGCCTGTCCACGATTCGCGGCGCGGACCGCATCATCGTCGTGGAGGACAACCATATTTTAGAGGAGGGGACCCACGCGGAGCTGCTCGCCCGCGGCGGCGCTTACGCTGCCCTGTATCGCGCCCAGCAGGCGGTCAAGGAATAAAGAGAAAAAGAGAGGAAGAAGGCTCATGTCAAAAAAGTGGCTTTGCCACTTTTTTGACATGCTGAAAAAGGGAGGACAAAACGTCCTCCCTTTTTGTATCGGTGATTTGCGGCTTAGAACTTGGCGACGACCGCGCCGTCGTAGGTCTCGTTGATGAAATCGCGCACGGCGTCGGACATCAGAGCGGCGATCAGGGCCTTGGTGGCGCCGCTGTCCTCGCTGCCTTCCTTGACGCACAGCACGTTGCCGTAGGTCTCTGCGGCCAGGGAATCGGTGGACTCCACCGCTACGGCGTCGCTGACCTTCAGGCCCGCCTCGATGGCGTAGTTGCCGTTGATGACTGCCATATCGGCGGAAGCCATCTGGCGGGGGATCTGGGCAGCCTCGGTTTCCACGATGTTCAGATTCTTGGGGTTGTCCAGGATATCCAGCACCGTGGCGGTCAGGCCGGCATCCTCGCTCAGGGTGATCAGACCCTCCTGGGCCAGCAGCTGCAAAGCGCGGCCTTCGTTGGTCGAGTCGTTGGGGACCAGGATGGTAGCGCTGTCGGGCAGGTCCTCAATGGCGGAAACTTTGCCGGCATACAGGCCAAAGGGCTCATAGTGGATAATGGCGACGCCCAACAGATGGGTTCCATTATCGGCGTTGAAATCATCCAGGTAGGGCTGATGCTGGAAATAGTTGGCGTCTACCTGGCCGGACTCGGTGACCATGTTGGGCTGGATATAATCGGTGAACTCCACGATATCCAGGGTGATGTCCTTCTTTGCCAGGATGCCCTTGGCAACTTCCAGGATCTCGGCATGGGGCGCGGGGGACGCGGCCACGCGGATGGTGGTGCCGGCCAGCGCTTCGTAATCGACCGTTTCGTCGATGCCGTCTGTGGACACATCCTCCTGATTGGAAGAGGGGTTGCTGTTCTGATTGTCATTGTTGTTGTTGCCGCAGGCGGACAACAGAGCCAGGCAGCACACGGCGGCCAGCAGCAGGGTGAGCAGTTTTTTCATGATTTTTTTCTCCTTTTGATTCGTTGGGTAATGCGTTTATCGTTCTTCACGGCAAGATAAGTTCCCACCGATTGGAAAACCTGAACAAGGATGATGAGCAGGATGACTGCCACATACATCACGGCGTAATTATAACGGTAATAACCGTAGTTGATGGCGATCTTGCCCAGTCCGCCGCCGCCGATGATACCGGCCATGGCGCCGTAACCGAGGATGGTCGTCAAGCAGATGGTGGCGCCGGAGAGCAGCGAGGGCATAGACTCCGGGATCATGACCTTCCAGATGATTTGGAACGTGGACGCGCCCATGGCCTGGGCCGCTTCGATAACGCCCTTGTCCACCTCGCGCAGGGAGGATTCCACCATACGGGCCACAAAGGGAAACGCCGCGATGACCAACGGGATGATGGACGCCGGGGTGCCGATCGTGGTACCCAGGACAAGCATGGACAGAGGCAGCGCCATGATCATCAGGATCAAAAACGGGACGCTGCGCAGCAGGTTTACGATGACGTTTACGATTTTCATCAACACATCGGGCAGAGGATGGATGCCGTCCCGCTCGCCCACCACCAGCAGCACGCCCAGGGGCAGGCCCAGGACATAGGCGAACAGGGTGGACAGGACCGTGGAGTACAGCGTCTCCCAGATGCCGGGCAAAAAGCCGTTGCGCAGGTCCATGGCGACCTTCATGATCTCCTGCCATGCGTCGCTGGTAAAGAATTCAGCCATGATAATCCGGCACCTCCTCTGCGGTCACGCCGTCGCGGCTGCGAATGTACGCCAGCGCCTTTCCGGCCTCCGTTTCGCTTTCCGGCAGGCCCAGGAGCATATAGCCGAAGGCCTGGCCGTTCACATTTTTTGTCTCCGCGCCCAAAATATTGGCCTTGACGCCGCAGTCGATGGCCAGGGACGCGATCAGCGGTTCGTAGGACGTGCCGCCGTTGAAGACTACGCGCACCACCCGGTTGGATTGGAAATGTTGGGCGGTGATGTCGCTGCTGGGGAATACGAGACGCTTGGCGGCGTCCGTCTTGGGATTGGCAAAGATCTCCTTCACAGAACCCTCTTCCACCACCTCGCCCGCGTCCAGGATCGCCACACGGGAACAGATCTCCTCGATGACGCTCATCTGGTGGGTGATGATGATGGCGGTGATGCCCAGACGCCGGTTGATGTCCGAGATCAGCTGCAAGATCGAGTGGGTGGTGTTGGGGTCCAATGCGGAGGTGGCTTCGTCGCACAGCAGGACCTTGGGGTCCGTCGCCAGGGCGCGGGCGATGGCCACGCGCTGCTTCTGACCGCCGGAGAGCTGGGCGGGATAGGCGTTTGCCTTGTCCGGCAGGCCCACCAGCTCTAAAAGCTCCATGGCGCGTTTGGATGCCTCGGCCTTGCCGGTGCCGGAGATTTCCATGGGAAAGCAGACGTTTTTCAGGCACGTCCGCTGCATCAGCAGATTGAACTGCTGGAAGATCATCGTAATGTCCCGCCGCTGGGCGCGCAGCTCCCTTTCGCTCATGGTGCACAGGTTCCGGCCGTTGATGAGCACCTCGCCCTCGGTGGGCCGTTCCAGCATGTTGATGCAGCGCACCAGGGTGGACTTGCCCGCGCCGGACATACCGATGATACCGTAGATCTCCCCGTCCGGTATCTGGAGGTTGACGTCCTTCAGTGCCTGGAGTTCTCCGCCGGTCGTTTGGAATACCTTTGATATGTGTTTTAGTTCGACCACATTCGAGCCTCCTTCTCTTTATCATCTCAGAGTGTAAAAGAGAGGAGGTCACATTCGTTCGTGGCTG
>CANSLL010000058.1 GCA_947647695.1 uncultured Clostridia bacterium
ACAGGATACGTTTATAAGACCACTAACCTATCGCAAAGCACATCGGAGAGACCGGGGGCAATAACCGGACTGCATATAGAAACAACGCGCGAACGTATCGCAACGCCGCGATCCCTAAAAGAAGAAAAGGGATTCTTAAGGGGCGGCGACTGGCGATGTCGTGCCGGAGCTTCGCTCCGGCGCAGCATCGCAGTTGCGCCGCTCCTTAAGCAGCTCTTTGGGTACTTTCTGTCTGCACAGAAAGTACCCGCGGGTCTGGGACGCGCAGTCCCAGCGAAGGGGTCAACACCAACCTGTCATCATAGACGCTCCCAAATCCCGACAAGTAAAACCAAAAAGGCCCCGGTTCCGGGCATCGGAACAAAAAAACACCCCCGCTTTCGCGGGGGATCGGTAAGGGGCCGCCCCCCTTTCCTTACAAACTGCGCAACCCCTCCGGCAGCATCAGCAACGACGTGCGTGTTACAAACACACCATCGCCGGCCTCCGTCTCCAATGTACCGCAGTAGCGCTGTGCAATACGCTCCATGATCTTTAACCCGTAGCCGTGCCCGGCCCCCTTGGGCGACCGGAACCGCCCGTTCTCCTGCTCCGGCGCCGCCGCGCAGGCGTTTCGCCCCTCGATCAGCAGACGCTGCCCCTGAACCCGCATGGAAATCTCGACCCACCGGAGCCCTCCCTCCGGCACCGCTTCCGCCGCGTCCAGCGCATTGCTCGTCAGATTCAGCAAATACGCCGCCAGATCCTCGTCCGCTACCATCAGCGTCTCCGGCAAAACGATCGAACAGCGCAGCGTTACCCCCGCCTTCTTCGCCCGCTCCGCACCCTGGGTCAAAACGGCGTTCACGATCGGATGGGCCGCGATCTTCAGCGGCACGATTTCCCTGGTCTGCTGGGTGATCCGCGCCAGGTACGCATCCAGCTTTTCATACGCGCCCTGCTGGCTTAGCGTCTGCAATATGCCCAGATTCCCCAGGATATCATGACGCGCCTGGGCCAGCGCCGCGCTGCTCTCCTGCACGATGCGCAGATTTTCATAGGCCAGCTCCCTCCGGGCCGCCGACAGTTCCAGCTCCGCATGGGTCTGGGCCTCCAGCATCTGCCGCCAAAGGGCGCGCAGGATCGTCAGATATGTCAGCGGCATCAAAAGCAGCACCAGAAGGATGCGCGCCAGGCCCTGGGCGTCCGGCATGGGCGCGCCCACCGGCACCGCCGTCACCATAATCAGCAGATAATAAACGGCGCCGATGGCCGCAAACAGCCACCAGTCTTGATGCAGCCTGCGCTGGAGCTCCAGACAGGGACGGCGCAGGTACCGCCAGAACAGCAGTTCCACCAGCGGGAAGACGATCAGGCGGGAAATCAGCATAACCACATAGGTATCCCCCGTCATCCGGTCCAGGAAATTGGTGACCTGGAGCAGCCAGAAGGAGACCGTATCCGTCAGGCAGAACAGGAAGAAAAACCGGCCGTCCCGGTACTTGGACAGGAGGAAAAACAAAAGCGCCGAGGGGAGCGTACAGGTGAAAAAGGCGGCGCGCATGATGATCTCGTGCCCGCTCCATACCATCAGCAGCACATTGGCGGCGACCAGCGCCCCGCAGCCCGGCACGCCCACCCGGAGCGTCGTCCGCCAGGAATAGCGCGGCTGGAACAACAGAAAAAACAAAATGGCCACATGGATCATCGACCACAAAAAGGATATATCCCGCAAAACCGTCACAGTGTGCTCTACCCCCTTTCTCTTTTTCTTTTTGCGTGGAGACGCGCCACGCGGCGCGGGGTGCGGTTTGGTGGTCACGTTGGTATTGGCCTTACCCCCCAAGGGCTGCTCGCCTTTGGAACCTCGGTTACTTTCTGTGCGGACAGAAAGTAACCAAAGAACCGCTTAAGGGACGGCTCAGGGGCGATGCTGCGCCTTTGGCGCGACATCGCCATTCGCCGCCCCTTAAGAATCCCATTTTCCTTTTTAAGTATCTGTTCGTTGCGGTATGCGGGTGCGTTGTTTCTGTACCCAGTCCGGTTATTGGTACCGGTTCCCCCGAGATGCTTTGCGACAGTCAGTGTCCTCTTTACAGTGGTCTAATCATTGATAGGGGGAAGGGTGCAAGACAGGACTACACCTACTTCTTGCGCCGCTCCCCGCTTCGCTGGCCGCTAAGTTGGGTGTGATGGGATAGGTTTTGCTTTGCTTTCGTTGCGTGCTGGAACGTTCCGAAAGCCCGCCAAATAAGGCTCCTTTTGAAAGGAGCTGTCAGCCGCAGGCTGACTGAGGATTGTTTGCGCAAAGGTAAAGGTTATTTCAACTTTCCTGTAGAAGCATCCATTATCCTCTCAAATCCCTCGCCCCTCGCCCCTCGCCCTTTACCCGATCCCGCGGATCAGGTTGACCATCTCGATGGCCGACAAGGCACAGTCAAAGCCCTTGTTACCCGCTTTCGTACCGGCCCGCTCGATGGCCTGCTCGATGTTCTCCGTGGTGATCACCCCGAACAGCACCGGGACCCCCGTCTTCATGGACGCCTGGGCGATCCCCTTCGCCGTCTCGTTGCACACCAGATCGTAATGGCTCGTGGACCCGCGGATCACCGCGCCCACGCAGATCACCGCGTCGTACTTCTTCGACTCCGCTAACTTCTGGGCCAGCACCGGCAGCTCAAAGGCCCCCGGCACCCAGTACGCGTCGATGTCTTCCCCCGCGACGCCGTGACGGGTCAGCCCGTCCTCCGCACCGGACAGCAGCTTGCTCACGATGAACTCGTTGAACCGCGCCGCCACAATGGCAATCCGCATCCCTGTTCCGATCACATTCCCCTGGATCACATTCATCACACATATCCTCCTTGTATTTTTTAAGTCTCCTATTGTATTTTGTAGTGTTATCTTGGTTTGTTACGCTTCGTTCTGATCCTTGGCAAAAATATGGCCCATTTTATCCTGCTTTGTTTTCAGATAAAACCGGTCGTGCTGCTGGGGCTTGACCTCGATGGGCTCCCGGCGGGTGATCTCGAGGCCGAAATCCTTCAGGCCGTAGATCTTGCTGGGGTTGTTCGTCAGCAGCCGCAGCTCCTTGACCCCCAGGTCCCGCAGAATCTGGGCGCCGATCCAGTACTCCCGCAGGTCCGCGGCAAAGCCTAACTTGATGTTAGCCTCCACTGTGTCGTAGCCCTGCTCCTGGAGCACATACGTTTTCAATTTGTTCATCAGGCCGATGCCCCGGCCCTCCTGGCGCATGTACAGCAGCACGCCCCGGCCTTCGGCCTCGATGCGCTCCATGGCCATGCGCAGCTGGTCGCCGCAATCGCACCGGGCCGAGCCGAACACGTCCCCAGTCAGGCACTCGGAGTGGACGCGGCAGAGCACGTCCCGGCCGTCGCCGATGTCACCCTTGACCAGGGCGACGTGGCTCTCCCCCGTCAGATCGTCGGTATAGCCGTAGATGCGGAAGTCGCCGTAGGCGGTGGGCAGCTTCGCCTCCGCCTCCCGGATGACGTGCTTTTCATGGAGGCGGCAGTAGTCCTGGAGGGCCTTGATGGTGACCACCTTCATGCCCCATTGCTCCGCGTGCTCCAGCAGCTCCGTGGTGCGCATCATGGTGCCGTCGTCCCGCATGATCTCGCAGCACAGCCCGCACTCTTCCAGGCCCGCCAGGCGGCACAGGTCCACCGTGGCCTCGGTGTGGCCGTTGCGCACCAGGACGCCGCCCCGCCGGGCCACCAGGGGGAACACATGGCCGGGACGGCGCAGGTCCTCGGGCTTCGTGGCCGGGTCCACGCACATCCGGCAGGTAAAGCCCCGCTCCTCGGCGGAGATGCCCGTGGTGGTTTTCGCATGGTCGATGGACACGGTGAAAGCGGTGCAGTGATTGTCCGTGTTCACCTTCACCATCTGCTCCAGGCCAAGGCGCTCCGCCACGGCCTCGCTCATGGGCGTACAGATCAAGCCTTTGGCGTGCATGGCCATAAAGTTCACGTTCTCCGTGGTGGCGAACTGGGCCGCGCAGATCATGTCGCCCTCGTTTTCCCGGTCGGGATCGTCGATGCACATGATGAGCTTTCCCGCCTTCAGATCCTCCAAAATCTCTTCTATCGTACTGAATTTCATCAAAGGAACCTCCCTTACATTCTTCTGTTCAAAAGGGCCGCGCCGCCTTGGACCGGCTCAAAACCCGTTCTGCCGCAAAAATTCTTCACTGAGCCGGGACGCGCCGCCGCCTTCCCACAGCGCGCCGCTCTCCGCCAGGGCCGCGCCCGCGCCGCAGGAGAGCAGCTGCTGGACGTATTTGCCCACGATGTCCGTCTCTAAATTCACCTGGTCCCCGGGGTTCTTGGCGAACAGCGTCGTTTCGGCCCGGGTGGTGGGAATGAGGGAAACGGAAAAGGATGTATCGTCCCGTTTGGCCACGGTCAGGCTGACGCCGTCGATGGCGATGGAGCCTTTTTCCACCACTAAGGACAAAATGGCCGGCCCCGCCTCGATGCGCACCCAATGGGCGTTGCCCTCTGTGCGCACGTCCCGCACCGTGCCGCGGCCGTCGATGTGGCCGCTGACGATGTGGCCGCCGAAGCGCCCCCCCGCGGCCATGGCCCGCTCTAAATTGACCTCCTGGCCCGCCGTCAGGTGGCCCAGGTTTGTCCGGCGCATGGTCTCGGCCATCACGTCGGCAGTAAAGCCGTCGGGGGTCAGGGACGTCACCGTCAGGCATACGCCGTTGACGGCGATGCTGTCGCCCCGGCGGGTGCCCTCCAGGACCCGTTTGGCCGTAAGGGTGATGCTCCCCCACTCCCGGCCCGACACCACATGACGCACCTTGCCGACCTCTTCAATGATCCCCGTAAACATCTGTATTTGCACCACCTTCTACAAAATAGTCCAGCAGGATGTCCCTGCCAAAAAGCTGTACCGCGGGAGCACTCAGTCCCACGCCCTCCGCGGGAGAGGGGAAGCCCTGTCCGCCCACGGGCGTCTTTGCCGCCCGTCCACCCAAGAGCAGGCCGCCGATATAAGCGTACACCCGCCGGACGAGACCGGTTCGGAGCACGCTCTCGTGGAGCGTGCCGCCGCCTTCCACCAGGACGCTGTCGATGCTCCGTTCCCCCAGGGCCGCAAACAGAGCCGGAAGGTCCACCCGTCCGTCCGCGCCGGGCAGGCGCAGCACCGTGACGCCCGCTGCCTCCAGCGCCCGCTGCTTTTCCCCGTCTCCAGCGGCGCAGGCAACGATGGTCTCCTGGTCTCCTGCCGTGGCCACTAACTTTGCCGTCAAGGGGATGCGCAATCTGCTGTCACAGACGACGCGTACCGGATCCCGTCCGCCTTCGAGGCGGCAGTTGAGCATGGGATCGTCCTCCAGCACCGTACCAGTGCCCACCATAATGGCCCGGTACCGGCTGCGCAGGCTGTGGACGTGGCGCCGCGCCTCCTCTCCGGTGATCCATTGGGACGCGCCGGTGTAGGCCGCTAACTTCCCGTCGGCGGTCATGGCGTATTTCAGGGCCGTATAGGGGAGTTTTGTGGTGATGTAATGGAAAAAGATCGGGTTCAGGGCATCGCATTCGTCTCGGAGAAAGTCCTCCACGACTTCGATGCCCGCCGCCCGGAGCATGGCCGCTCCCTTGCCGGAAACCAGGGGATTGGGGTCCCGGGAACCGATGACCACCCGGGCGACCTTGTGGGCGATCAGCGCCTCGGTGCACGGCGGCGTGCGTCCCTGGTGGCAGCAGGGCTCCAAGGTGACGTACACCGTGGCCCCTCCAGCGCTTTCGGTGCAGCGGTTCAGGGCGTTGCGTTCGGCGTGGAGGCCGCCGCAGCGCTCGTGGTAGCCCTCGCCGATGACCCGCCCGTCCTTGACCACAACGGCGCCCACCAGGGGATTCGGGCTTGTCCAGGGCGCGCCCCGCTCCGCCAGGGTGATGGCGCGGCGCATATAGGCGGCGTCTTGTTCGTTCATGGAATGATCCCTTCCTTCTTTGGGAAATAACCGGGAAATCGAATGGGAAAAAACGCCCCGGAGAACGGGGGTTCTCCAGGGCGTTTTAAGGGGGGTCGCCGGGCTGAATGAGAAGAGAGGAATGAGAAATGCCCTGGAACCGTGGGATCTCTCCCCCTTCCAGAGCAGTGAAAGCACGGCGGCCGGGCCGCGGCTTGTTCTATCTTCCATCCAGACTGTACTGTCGGCTCTGGAATCACACCAGATCGGCCTTTCGGCTCGCGGGCTATTACCGCCGGTAGGGACTCGCACCCCGCCCTGAAGAACAACGCGTATGGAATTTACTGTTGCTTATTATAGCGTCTTTTTCCCATTTGTAAAGAGCCGGGGAGCATTTTTGTAGACCCTCCCTTTTTTGACACCGTTTTGTGAAAGGTTTTACAGAACCAGCAGGGCAGGGATTCTGCCCCTGCCCCTGCGTCCCCCTTTTCCCGCGCCGGATGTGCAGGGAGGAAGGGGCTTACGCGCTCAAAAAAGCTGTAATGTCCTCCACGGTCAGGGCCGGCTGGAGGGCCAGGTTCACCCCGTAGCCCACCATCCGCGCCAGCTCCCGGACGCGGCAGTCGATGTCCTTTGGCGTGACGATAACCGACGTGTCGAACCGGGCCGAAAAGGGCTCCTCGCCCAGGTCAGCCCCGCTCTCGGCCAGCAGGTCCGCCGCCAGGGTGGCCGCCTCGATGACCGTGGGTACCCCCACCGACAGCACCGGCACGTTCAGGGTATCCTCGTTTAGGGCGTTGCGGTAATTGCCGATGCCCGAGCCGGGGATCAAGCCCGTGTCCGACAGCTGGATCGTGGCGCAAAGCCGCTCCATCCGCCGGGAGACCAGGGCGTCCACCACGATGACATAGGCCGGCTTGACCCGTCCGGCGACGCCCCGGATCATCTCCGCGCTCTCCACACCCGTGGCGCCCAGCACGCCGGCGGCCATGGCGCACACCGGGGTAAACCCGGCAAATTCCTTGGGCAGGGACCGGGTAAGATGGCGGGTGACAAGAATGTTTTCCACGGCCTTGGGGCCGATGGCGTCGGGGGTGATGTCCCGGTTGCCCAGGCCCGCCACCAGCACCGGGGCGTCCGCCCGGCGCTCCGGGAGCATCCGGCGCAGCTCCTCGGCGACGCACTGGACCGCTCCGGTGAAAACCTCCTCCGCGGTCCGTGCCGCGCCGTTCAGGTCCACGGTACGGTAGTGGCCCACGGGTTTGCCGATGGCCCGGCTGCCGTGGCAGTCCAGCACGTCCACCGCCGTGACCGCGCAGCCCCGGCGGCCATACTGGCGGGCGCGCACGCCGGTGAGCTCCGTTGTTTTTTCAGCGGATTCCTCAAAAAGGGCTTTGGCCTCGTCGGCCAGATCGGTACGTCTTCTCAGCATCTTTCCTGTCCTCGTTTCTGACCCCTCCGGCGGCGCGGCGGGGCCGGGATCATGGTACTCCCCGCCCGGCCTGTCCTCCGGGAGGGCAGGCGCAAAACGCGGCGCAGGCGGCTCCGGCAGCTGAAAAAAGGAACGGAACCTTCCGGCTATTTTGATGGCCGAGGCGGTAAAAAGTACCAAATGTAGTGTTTCAGTTGTATTTTTTGTCGAATTCAGGCGCTTATGCAAAAATAAATCGGGAAAATTTGAAAATATCCTTGCTTTTTTGAACAGAAGATGGTAAAATATCATCCTGCACGGAGTATGGAGACGTGCTCCATGCAATCTGCTGCCGGAGGAGGTGTTTGGTTTGCCGAATATTAAGTCTGCCAAGAAACGGGTTCTGCTCGCCGAGGCGCGCAATGCACAGAACCGGGTCCAGAGATCCGCAATGAAGACCGCGATCAAGAAGTTTGAGGCCGCTGCCGCGGAAGGCAATCGCACCGAGGCTGAAAGCGCATACAAGGTTGCGGTAAAGAAGGTGGATATGGCCGTAAGCAAGGGCCTGATCCACAAGAACAACGGCGCGCACAAGAAGAGCGCACTGACGTTAAAGCTGAACCGGATCTGAGGATAAAAGCACAATAAAGGGAGCCGCTTTGAAAAGAGCGGCTCCCTTTTTGGCGTGTCAACGGCGCGGCTTTTGCCGCCTTTTTATTGCCGGCGTTCCGTCACCCGGATCAGCTTCTCCAGCGCGCCGGGGTCCGCGGCATAGTCCTTGACGCTGCCCGCCGCCGCCCACGCCGTGGCGTGGGCCTCATTGTACGCCGCCGTCTGGGCCGCCAAAGCTGCGTCCGCCTCCTGTAGCGTGACCCGGCGCGCCTGCACCGCCCCTGCCTCATCCTGGTACGTCCAGGACACCGCGTCCAGGTTGCCCACCAGCGCCAGCAGCAGCGGCGCCATGCGCGCCATGACCGCGTCCGTCTCCGCCGCCCGGCCTTCGCTCTGGGGTTCGGTAAAATGGAGCGTCCACTCGTAAGGCCGCGCGGCGGTGTGCAGCTCCATAGTGAACGGTCCCGCCGCCGCAGGCAGCTCCAGCGCCATGGCGATGCGCCCCAGGGCCGGGGCGTCCCCGACATAGGGCGCCGCCGTTTCGTACAGCCGCCGGGTCCGGGGCGAAACCTCCACGCCGTCCTGCCAGATCAGCGCACCGCACAAATAGATTTCCTCCGTCTGCGCGGCGTCGAATTCCGCCTCAAAGGCGATATGGCTCCGGCCCCAGAAACGGCCCAGGCCTTTGCACACCTTCCACACCGCGATCTCCGCCGCGGCCCCGTCCCGGACCGTCTCTTCCCGGCGGAAGGCAAAATCGCTACCGGTGACGCTGCCGGTGACGCGGATCATGCCGTCCCCGTCCAGCCATGCGCTGTACCGCACATCCTCCGCCGCTGCCGGTACGCCCGTGCCATACGCCGGCAGCGCCGCCAGCAGCGCCGCCGCCAGCAGCACCGCCGCCGTGACTGCCGCCGCCAAAATACCCAGACGCCGTTTTTTCCGCCGCAGCAGGCGAAGGTAGTCTACCTCCCGCGCTGCCTCCGCCGCCGTGACCGCCGGGTCCGCCGGGGCGCCCATGGCCTCGTACAGCCGCCGGCAGCGGGCGCAGCCGGCCAGGTGGGCCGCCATGGCCCCGTTGGTCTCCTCACAGGTCAGCCCGTCCACATAGGACGGCAGCAAATCGCCCGCGACCCCGCAGGTCAATTCAAGATTCTTCTCCTGCATCCTCCTGATCCCCTTTCCGTTTCAAACGCTCCCGGCCGCGGTAAAAGGTGACGCGGCTCCAGTTTTCCGTCCGGCCCAGTACTTCTCCGATTTCCCGAAAGGACAGGCCGCCGAACAGGCGCAGGTACAGCACCTCCCGTCCCGGCTCGGGCAGGGCGTGGATGCGGCGCAGCAGCGCCATTTGCGCGTCCCGCGCCAGGACCGTATCCTCCGCCGAGGGACAGACGGGCCCGCCGGGCAGTTCGTCCTTTAGGGGTTCCGGCGCGTGTTTTTGCCGCCGCAAGTGCTGGTACCACAGATGCTTTGCGATCTGGCACAGCCAGACGGAGAGCTTGCAGCGCCCGTCGTAGCGCTCTGCGGACTTGACGGCCTGGTAAAAGGTCTCCTGGGTCAGTTCCTCTGCCAGATCGCCGTCCCGGCAGCGGGCCAGAAGGAAGCGGTAGACGAGGCTGCTGTAATTGCGGTAGACCTGATCCATGTCTTCCAAGCGCACCATCCCCCTTTCTTTTTTCTACCTGATATATCCCCGGCGGGGGGTGTTTGTTACACACCCGCAAGAATTATTTTTGTCCCGTGGCCTTGGAATCAAAAAACGGGAGGGCTTTTTCAAGCCCTCCCAACTTCCTTCCCTTTTACAAGGGGAGCGTAAACAGCGCCTGGGGCCCGTTGTAGGCCTCCGCAAAAGCAATGGCTCCGCTGTCTTCATCGTAGGAAAAAATCTCCCGGCCGGGGGATATCCCCTGATAAGCCGCAAAATAGACCGTATGGCCCGCGTAGGGCTCCAGCGTGGAGCAGTCCAGGATGATATATTCCACACCGTCCTGGACAAAGGACGTCCGCGCGCCCTCAAGGGTGAAAATATTCACCTCCATGGGGTCGTACCCTTCTACCAAGGGGGTAAACATCAAATCGTTGATGCTTGCCGTTTCGATGGGCGTACCGTCGGTATACCGCAGCGCCGCTACCATATAGCTGCGCGCCGCGTCCACCTCGCCGTCTGCCACAAAGTCAGAGATCGCCGCGCCGGAGACGATGCTCAGCAGGTCGATGGTATAGTCCCCGCAGGTTTCGCTGCCGTCTAAAGCGATGGCGTCCGGTCCTGACAGCGCCTCCGCCAGGGACGCGTTCCCCGCCGCCGACGCCGCCTCCGGGGCCGTCAGCAGGCGCACGGCGGCAAAGGCCGCGCAGGTCAGGACGGCCACCAACACCGCCGCCACAAGGATACTGCCAAAGGATTTTTTCATTGTCATAGTTGTCGATGCCTCCACATGAAAATCAGGGGAGGTATGGAGCTTGGAAAAGGTCGAACGATATAATGCACGATGATTCAATCCTGCCACACCTCCTGTAGTTGCTCCTTCAGGTTCTGCCGCGCCCGCATCAGCCGCGTCTGCACGGCGCTTTCCCGCAGACCCAGGACCGACGCCGTCTCCCGTACGGAATAGCCCTCGTAGTAGTACAGACACACCACCATCCGGTACTTCTTCGGCAGCGCCATCACGGCGTCGAACAGCGCCGATTCCTCGGGCGCTTCGATCCCGAATTCCTGCCGGCATGTCTCCAGCGGCTCCGTGTGGCGCCGCCAGGGGGACGTCAGCAGGCGTTTGCACTCGTTGACGGTGACCCGGAGCAGCCAGCGGTGGAGATGCTCCCGGTCCTCGTAGGGAGCATTGCCGCGGAGCAGGCGCACCAGGGCGTTTTGTACGGCGTCCTCGGCGTCCCAGCGGTTCTTGCAGTAGTGGAACGCAGTGACGAAGAGGGCGTCCTTTTCCTCTTCCACAATGCGGGATAGCTGTTCTCGATCCATAAGCGCGGTCTCCTGACGGAATGAAATAGGATGAAAAAAGGAATGCTTGGAAAGGCCTTTCACTGACAATACCCCGCGGCGGCGGGAAATATCACACGATGGACGCAAATTTTTTGTCCCCATCCGGCCCCGCGTTCCCGCGGCAGGGTCCGACCCCCTGGGGCGCAATCGTTTAAGATGCAATCGGAACACATAGCGCATGGGACATTTTTTGCGGGCAGGAAAAACTTTCTTCTTTTTCCCCACCATTCGCCCGACTTTGCACGATGCTTGTCCTATAGTGGAAGCATCACCAAAGACAACGGTAAGAAGCTGTATGGATCGCCGGAGGAGGCCGGACCGGCGCTTGCCGCCGGCCGGGGAGCATTTCCTATTTCCCCGGAAAGCCTGACGGATCACAGGAAAACGGGGCGCGACGGCCAAAGAGGCGTCAAGGGGGCGTTCAACGGCTGCGCATACAGGTTCTAAACGGAATAAAAGGAAGGAGCGTTTGTCCTTATGCCGCTGCTGAAAAAAACGAAGCATTACGACGCAGACCGGGTGTTTTCCCTGCCCGTTTCCCAGCTGCGCGCCAACCCCGCCCAGCCGCGCACCCATTTTGACGAGAACGCCTTGCAGGAGCTGGCCGAGTCCATCCGGCGCTACGGGATCCTTCAGCCGCTGACCGTGCGGGCCTTGGAGGGGGGAGGCTTTGAGCTGATCGCCGGGGAGCGGCGGCTGCGTGCGGCGCGGATCGCGGGGCTGCGGGAGGTGCCCTGTCTGGTGGCCGCCGTGACGGCGGAGGATTCGTCTCTTTTGGCGCTGATCGAGAATATCCAACGCCGGGATTTGAATTATATGGAAGAGGCCGCGGCGCTGCAAAAGTTGATGAAGACCTACGGGCTTTCCCAGGAAAAGGTGGCGGAAAAGCTGGGGAAATCCCAGTCCGCGGTGGCCAACAAGCTGCGGTTGCTCAAGCTGTCGGAGGAATGCGCGTCGTTTTTGCTGGAGCACAAGCTGACGGAGCGCCACGCCCGGGCGCTGCTGCGTCTGAGCGGCGAGGAGGCGCGCCGCGCCGCGCTGGAAGTGATTGTGGAACGGGGGATGAATGTGGCGCAGACGGAGCGTTATATTGAGTCGCTGCTCCAGCAGGAGGAGCCGAAGGTCAAGGCGCGCAAGCCCACGTTCATCGTGCGGGATGTACGTTTGTTTCTCAACGCGGTCAATCACGGGATGGATATTGTGCGCAGGAGCGGGCTGGACGCCACCTGTGAGCAGACCGAGACCGAGGATGCGATCGTGCTGCGGATTCGCCTGCCCAAACGGAGTGGAGTAAGGCGGTAAGGGGGGCGGCCCCTTACCGATTCCCCCGCACAAGCGGGGGTGTTTTTTGTTCCGTTGCACGGAACCGGGGCCATTTTTTGTGTTTGCTTCCGGTGTGTGGGAGCACCCATATTGTTAAGTTGATATGACCTATCCCCCCAGGGGCTGCGCGCCCCTGGACCTGCGGTTCCTTTCTGCGCGGGCAGAAAG
>CANSLL010000059.1 GCA_947647695.1 uncultured Clostridia bacterium
CAGGAGACGCTGCAGCGTATCATCAACGAGGGCAGCGGCGGGCTGATCTGCATCATCCTGTAACAGAGAAAACAATGCTTAACAAAAAAGCTGCCGGGAGTGCTCCGGCAGCTTTTTTTGCGTTTTTCTTAAGGTGGGAGCATGGGACAGGGACTTCTACGGTTCGGAGATATACGCTTTCAGTGCGTCCCGTTGCAACAGGCGGATGCTTCGATAGCCCAAGGCAACCCATCCCTTTTTTGCTAAAGCGTTCAGCACCCGGCTGACGGTCACCCGGCTGAGGCCCAGGGCGTAGCCGATCTCCTCGTGGGTCCCGGCGATGGTATGGTCGCTGCGGGCGTCCATGTTCAGCAGCAGGCGCACGATGCGTTTGTCCGCGGGGAGGAAAGAGGTGGTGTCCAGATGGGTCGAAAGCATCCGCACGGTACCGGAAAGGTATTTCAGCAGGGAAAAGATTAGGGATGGCGTTTCAATCAGGCAGGCCTCCAAAGCCGGCCGGTCGATGGCGGCGACTTCCGCGTTTGTGAGCAGCTGAGCGGAGGAGACGCGGGGCTGCCCGTCGAAAAATGCTGCTTCTCCCAAAATGTCACCCTGTTTGTACACGGTCAGCAGGCGCTCGTTGCCGTCGGTGGAGCTGAGATATGTCTTGATGCGGCCTGCGCGGAGGTAGTAAAAGCATTCCGCCGTTTCCCCCTGGGCGTACAGGAGCTTCCCCCGGGGATACCGGCGCACCAGCCCCGCCTTTGCAAAAGGCTGCCATACGTCTTCCGGCAGATCAAGAGACTGGGAAAGAAAGTATTCGTATTGATATTCCATAAAAAACCTCACTGTTTCGCAATTTTTCTCGGATTGTAACATAGTTTACATTCTATTGCAAGAAAGTGTGTCATAATAAATCCATCTTATCAGGAAAGAAAACGGAGGAATCGATCCATGGGAATGACTATGAGCCAGAAAATCCTTGCCCATCATGCGGGCCTTGCGTCTGTGGAGGCCGGGCAGCTGATCGAGTGCAAGCTCGACCTTGTCCTGGGTAACGACATCACCGCGCCGGTGGCCATCGGCGTGTTTGAGGACGCCGGATTGACCCAGGTGTTCGACAAGGAGAAAATCGCCATCGTACTGGACCACTACACGCCCTGCAAGGACATCAAGGCCGCCCAGCTCTGCGCCACGGCCCGGAATTTTGCAAAAAAGCACGAAATTACAAACTTTTTCGACGTGGGAACCGTGGGCGTGGAACACGCGCTGATCCCGGAGAAAGGATTGGCCCTTCCCGGCGACTGCATCATCGGCGCAGACTCCCATACCTGCACCTACGGCGCCCTGGGCGCGTTTTCCACGGGGATCGGCTCCACGGATATGGCCGCCGGTATGGCGACGGGAACGGCCTGGTTCAAGGTGCCCCAGGCGATTCGTGTGGTGCTGACGGGCAAAAAGCAGAAATATGTCAGCGGTAAGGATGTGATCCTTCATCTGATTGGGATGATCGGCGTGGACGGCGCGCTGTACCAGAGCCTGGAGTTCACCGGAGAGGGTGTGGACGACCTGTCGATGGACGACCGCTTTACCATCTCCAATATGGCCATCGAGTGCGGTGCGAAAAACGGCATCTTCCCGGTGGACGAAAAGACGATCGCTTATCTCAAGGGCCGCACCAACCGGACGTTCACGGCCTTTGAAGCGGACGGGGACGCGGGGTACGTCAGGACCATCACCATTGATTTGAATACCCTCAAGCCCACCGTGGCCATGCCCCACCTGCCTTCAAACACCAAGACCGTGGACGAGGTGGCGGGCAAGCCGCTGCAGCAGGTGGTCATTGGCTCGTGCACCAACGGACGCATCCAGGATCTGCGGGAGGCGGCGGAGGTGCTCAAGGGGAAGAAGGTGGCGGACAACATCCGCTGCATCGTGATTCCAGCGACCCAGGAGGGATATCTCCAGGCGGTGCAGGAGGGACTGGTGGAGATTTTCATCAATGCCGGCTGCGCCGTGTCCACGCCCACCTGCGGGCCGTGTCTGGGCGGACATATGGGCGTTCTGGCGGACGGCGAGTGGGCCATCTCCACGACGAACCGCAATTTCGTCGGCCGGATGGGCCCGACCTCGTCGATGATCATTCTGTCGAATCCTGCTGTGGCGGCTGCCTCGGCCATCAAGGGCTGCGTGGCGTCCCCGGCGGAAGTGGAATAAAGGAGGGTGTGCATCATGGCTAAAGTATATAAATATGGCGACAATGTGGATACGGATGTGATCATCCCCGCGCGCTATCTCAACGCGCCGGAAAAGAGCGAGCTGGCCAAGCATTGTATGGAGGATATCGATTTGGAATTCGCAAAAACGGTGGAGGAGGGAGATATCATCGTCGCCGGGGCCAACTTCGGCTGCGGTTCCTCCCGGGAGCACGCGCCCCTGGCGATCCAGGCCTGCGGCGTGAAATGCGTCATCGCGAAAAGTTTTGCTCGCATTTTCTACCGCAACGCCATCAACATCGGCTTTCCCATCATGGAGTGCCCGGAGGCCGCGGAGGACATCGTCGCGGGCGACGCGGTTAGCGTGGATTTCACCACCGGCGTCATCACCAACGAAACGAAGGGCAAAACGTATCAGAGCGCGCCCTTCCCGACGTTCGTGGAAGAGATCATCGCCGCCGGTGGATTGATGAATTCCCTGAAAGCGCGGGGGCTGGCAAAATAATGCAGACCATTGTGATTGCCATGGACGCGCGGAAGATGGAGAACCCAGACCTGGATATCCGCTACAGTTTGCCGGACCGAATCGAGGAATGGTCCGGCGGGGCGGTGCAGGACAATGGTTATGACTATATCGGCAGCGACGGCTGCATATTGGCGGTCTGGCTGAAAACGGAATCTGCCGGAGCATGGTGGCCGAAGCTCGTAGAGCTGCTGAAAACAGAGCGGTTTGAGGACAACGACCTGTCCCATAGCGCGCTGATCCTGATCTCGGAGGAGGACTGCGCGGAATATGAACAATGCCGGCAGGTCTATCCCACATGAAAAAGAAGGAGTGAATGGAAATGGAATATAAAATTGCCCTGATTCGGGGCGACGGCATCGGCCCGGAGATCGTTGCCGAGGCGGTGAAGGTCATCGACGCCGTCGGCGCAAAGTTCGGTCACAGCTTTTCTTACACGGAAGTGGAATTAGGTGGTTGCGCAACGGACAAATATGGTGTATCCTATCCTGAGGGGACTGCGGAGAAATGCAAGGCGTGCGACGCGGTGCTCCTGGGCGCGGTGGGCGGTCCCAAGTGGGGGCCGGACAAGCCCGCGGAGCAGCGGCCGGAAACGGCCCTTCTGGCGATCCGCAAGGATCTGGGCCTGTACGCCAATCTCCGCCATGCCACGCTGCGTCCGGCGCTGGTGGACGCGTCGCCCCTGAAAAAAGAGACGGCGGAGAAGGGCATCGACATCATGATGGTCCGAGAGCTGATCGGCGGCGTCTATTTCGGCAAGCGCGGCCGCTATGAGACCGAGGACCGGGGCATCGAATGTACGGATCTGATGGCCTACAGCGAGATGGAGATCGAGCGCATCGGCCGCCGGGCCTTTGAGCTGGCCCAAAAGCGCGGTAAGCGCGTGGCGTCGGTGGATAAGGCCAACGTGCTGGAGACCTCGCGTCTGTGGCGCGCGACGATGCACCGCATCGCCGCGGAGTATCCCGACGTGGAGCTGGAGGACGTGCTGGTGGACAACTGCGCCATGCAGCTGGTGCGCGACCCGTCCCAGTTTGACGTGATCGTGACGGAAAACATGTTTGGCGATATCCTCTCGGACGAAGCCAGCATGATCACCGGGTCCCTGGGCCTGCTGCCTTCGGCGTCCATCGGCAGCACGGCGCCGGCGCTGTATGAGCCGATCCACGGCAGCGCGCCGGATATCGCTGGACAGGACAAGGCCAATCCCGTTGCCACGATTTTGTCCGTGGCGATGATGTTCAAATATTCCTTCGATCTGCCGGAGGAGTCCGCTGCCGTTGAGCAGGCGGTAGACGCGGTGCTGGCCGCAGGCTGGCACACGGCCGATACCATGGGCAGTGAAGAAAAGCTGGTGGGCTGCCGGGAAATGGGCCGTTTGATTTGCGAGGCACTGGCGCAGTAACGGATTTTTTTGAGGAAGTGGGCTGGAAAGGAGCGCATTATGCTGCTTGCGTTGGATGTGGGCAATCTGAATGTATCCGTGGGTTTGTTTGACCAGGGGGGCCAACTGAAGTTTTTGGCGTCTCTGGATACCGATAAGGTGAAAACGGCGGATCAGATCGCCATTGATCTGATGAACCTGTTTCAGCTGTATCAGTGCGACCTGGGGGACGTCAACGGCAGTATCTTTTGCAGCGTTGTTCCGCCCATGGATTTCGGGATCGAAAAGGCGTTGACGCGCCTGTTTGGCAAGCCGCCCATCCAGCTTGGACCTGGTATCAAGACAGGGCTGAATATCCGCACCTCGATCCACACCCAGCTGGGTGCGGACCTTGTGGCCGGCGCGGTGGCGGCCATCAACAAATTCGAGCCGCCCATTATCATGATCGTGATGGGTACGGCCACGGCATTTTGCTATATTACGGAGAAAAAGCGCTTTGAAGGCGGACTGCTCTTTCCGGGGGTGACGGTCTCCATGGAGGCCCTGTCCCGGCGCACGGCCCAGCTGCCGGACGTATCCTTTGTCAAGCCCGTTTCCCTGATCGGCAAGACGACGGAGGACTGTATGCAGTCCGGCATCGTGTACGGCACCGCCGGGATGGTGGACGGTATCATCGACCGCATCCGGGCGCTGACGGAAAAGGATGTGTCCCTGGTGGCCACCGGCCCCAACGCGCCGGTCATTGTGCATTACTGCAACAATGAGATCGTCTACGATAAAAACCTCGTGATGGAGGGATTGTATCAGATCTACCGCAAAAACGCGGTATCGTAACAGATGAATATCCCATGTATCCAAGCGGTACATGGGATATTTCCTTGTTCTCTGTCATAACCGGGCTCTGATGCAGAATCTTGGAATTTCCTGATGGAAGCGCTTGCGAAACGGAAGAGGGCATATTATAATAAAACATGCTGCGGGATGCCCGGCGCATCACCGCAAAACAGAATAGGGAGTGGGAGCAAATGAAAGAGCTTTCAAGGATCGCAACGGCAATCGCGCCGTCCAGCACTTTGGCGATCAATAATCTTTATAAGCAGATGAAGGCGGAGGGAAAGGACGCCCTCGGTTTTGGCGTGGGGGAACCGGATTTCAATACGCCGGAGCATATCAAGGCCGCGGGCATCCGGGCCATCGAGGAAAACCAGACGCGCTACACCGCCGCCGCCGGTACGCCGGAGCTGCGCGAGGCGATCTGCTACCGCCTTTCCCAGGACTTCGGCCTGACATACCGTCCCGGCGAGATCACCGTGGCCAGCGGCGCGAAGCACAGCGTATACATCGCCCTGCAATGCCTGCTGAACCCGGGGGACGAGGTCATCCTGCCCGCGCCCTACTGGGTCAGCTATATCGAGCTGATCCGCATGTGCGGCGGCGTGCCTGTGGTGATCGAATCCACCCATGAAGACGATTTCAAAATCACACCGGAAAAACTGAAGCGTGCTATCACCGCTAAGACCAAACTGATGATCCTGAACAACCCCTCCAACCCCACCGGGATGATTTATGGCCGGGATGAATTAAAGGCGCTGGCGGATATCTGTGTGGAGCACGATCTCTATATCATTTCCGACGAGATCTATTCCTGCCTGGTCTACGACGGCCGCCCCTTTACCAGCGTCGCCTCTCTGGGGGAAGAGATCAAAGCCCATACGATCCTGGTCAACGGCGTGTCCAAGGCTTATGCCATGACCGGCTGGCGCATCGGCTATGCGGCATCGCCGGAGCAGATCGCTAAGGTGATGAGCAATTATCTCGGCCATTCCACCGCAGCGCCCAGCACCATTTCCCAGGCGGCGGCTGTGGAAGCATTCCGGGGCAGTCAGGAAAGCGTAAAGATGATGCACGACGCCTTTGAGGAACGCCGGAACTATATGGTGGAGCGGATGAACGCCATCGATCACGTCAGCTGCCTGAAACCGGAAGGCGCGTTTTATGTGATGATGAATCTGGACGAGATCCTGGGTCATACGATCCGCGGCCATAAGATCGAAAGCGCGGCGGATTTTGCCTCTGTCCTCGTTCAGGAGGAGATGGTCGCTACGGTGCCCGGCGAAGCCTTTGGCGCGGACCGCTATATCCGCTGGTCCTATGCAACCGATCGAGACACCATCTGCAAGGCAATGGACCGCCTGGAAGATCTTATGCGGGACATGGAGTGACAAGGAAATATCGTTTACACTAAAAACGGATCAGAAGAGGTAGGACCAATGAAAAATACTTACGAAAGCCCCTTGGCATCCCGCTATGCCAGCGACGAAATGCTGTATCTTTTTTCGCCCGATAAAAAGTTTTCCACCTGGCGGCGGCTGTGGATTGCCCTGGCGCGGGCGGAGAAGGAGCTGGGCCTGACCCAGATCACCGGCGAGATGATCGCGGAGATGGAGCAGCATATTACCGATATCAATTACGACGTGGCGGCGGAAGAGGAAAAGAAGCTGCGTCACGACGTGATGGCCCATGTCCACGCCTATGGCGCCCAGTGCCCTAAGGCGAAGGGCATCATCCATCTGGGCGCTACCAGCTGCTATGTGGGCGACAATACGGACATCATCCTGATGCGCGAGGGACTTGTCCTGGTGCGCGAAAAGATCGTGCGGGTGCTGGACGCGCTGGCAAAGTTTGCGGAGGAATACAAGGCGATGCCCACCCTGGGCTTTACCCATTTCCAGGCGGCGCAGATGGTCACCGTGGGCAAGCGGGCCACATTGTGGATGAACGAGCTGCTGATGGATCTGGAGGAAGTGAATTTCCGTATCAGCCGTCTTGCGCTGCTCGGGTCCAAGGGCACCACCGGCACCCAGGCCAGCTTTATGGAGCTGTTTGCCGGGGATACGGAAAAGATCAAGGCCATGGAACAGAAGATCGCGGCGGAGATGGGGTTTGATTCCGTCGTGCCAGTGTCGGGCCAGACCTATTCCCGCAAGGTGGACGCCGCCGTGGCGGCGACTCTTTGCGGCATTGCCCAGAGCGCGTCCAAGTTTGCGACGGACGTGCGATTGCTGTGTCATTTGAAGGAAGTAGAGGAGCCCTTTGAAAAGAATCAGATCGGCTCCTCCGCCATGCCCTACAAGCGCAATCCCATGCGCTGCGAGCGCATTTGTTCCCTGGCGCGTTATGTGATCGCCGACGCGGCAAACCCCGCCGTCACCGCCGCGAACCAGTGGTTTGAGCGGACGCTGGACGATTCCGCCAACAAGCGTATTTCCATCCCTGAGGCGTTTTTGGCGGTGGATGCCATTTTGAATATCTACCTCAATGTGGCCTCCGGCCTGATCGTTCATCCCAAGGTCATTGAAAAGCACATCATGGAGGAGCTGCCCTTTATGGCGTCGGAAAACATCATGATGGACGCCGTGCTTCGCGGCGGCGACCGCCAGGAGCTGCACGAGGAGATCCGTATGATGTCCATCGAGGCAGGCAAAAACGTCAAGGAGCTGGGCCTTGAGAATAACCTGATCGATCTGATTGCGGCCAATCCGAAGTTCGGTATGACGAAGGAGGCGCTGATGGTCCATATGAAGCCGGAAGCGTACATTGGCCGCTGTCCCCAGCAGGTGGAGGAGTTTTTGCGCGACGATGTGGCTCCCGCGTTGGCGCCCTTTGCGGACGCGCTCTCCGGCGCGGCCACGGAATTGAAAGTATAAGCGTTTTTGTAGAGAGGATGCGCGGATCGTTTGAGAGGTGTTCTTTTGAAAAAGAAACTGCTTATCTGCTGTGGCATCGCGCTGCTGCTGATCGTTTTTTCAGGGTACAGACAGACAATAGGCGCTCCTGTGATCGGAACGGTTGCGGGGCCTGAATGGGAACGCCTGACAGTAGATGGTATCCGTTACGAACGGGATGGTCATGCACCTGTGAATGGAACGGATCGCGGGCGTTTTCTGGGGATCGCGCTGAATGGGGACACAAGGCTCCGGGTCTATTCCATCAAGGGAAATGATGATTATCTTTTGTGCACATGGGAGTGGGAAGGCTATCTCTTCAAGCGGGGTTCGTAATACAATCAAAATAAAAGGAGCAGACCGTGGTCTGCTCCTTTTATTTTGATTGTATTCATATTGACTTGCGTATTACGATGAACGGTCAGCCATCGATTTGTCCGCCTTCAGCGTGCGGTAGCGTTCGGCGTAAGGCGGGTTATAGACAACGCAGCCCGTGGGCTGCTGGTTCATCAGCAGCGTACCGCAGCCCGGACAGCAGCGGCACCAGTTGATCGTGTCTGTTTTCCCGCTGAGATATTTTGCGGGCAAAGCGGGGTCTGCATAGGACTGGCGTCCCAAAGCAATCATATCGAAATCGCCCCGTTCGATGCAGGTATTGCCGTAATAGAACAGATTGCCATGGGCCGGATCGACGCCGGTCATACCGTTGTGGGTCCCGTCGCGCAGCAGGGATAAGCCGCCGCAGATCACCGTGGTTTCCGACCGCAGATTTTTCCGCAGCAGCTTTGCCGCGGTCATGTGGCGAAATACGTTGTCCGGCGCGTTCCGGTTCGGGCACATCAGATTCCAGCCGAAGCCGGCGCTGCCGAGGGTCTCGATGATGAAACTGACGCCCCGGTGCTCCAGACCTTTGCAGAAACGGACGGACTCCTCCGGGTCGATGATCGGACTGTCCGGGCCCGCGTGTCCCTGACCGCCGGGCAGCTCGTCATAGACCGAGACCTTTGCGCCCAGCAAGAAGCTCTCGTGGGGAACGGCGTAACGGACCCGCTCGCACATTTCATAGGCAAAGCGGGCGCGGTTTTCAAAAGACCCGCCGTATTTCCACCGCCGGTCGTTGTACGGACGCAGCAGCTGGGCGCCGAGATAACCGTGGCAGAATTTCAGGTCTACGCCGTCCACGCCGATGTAGGCGAGGAACCGGCATGCCTCAGCATAGGAGGCGATGATCTCCGCGATGTCGTCTTCTTCCAGCAGTACGCCGCCGTAGCCAGGCAGGGGCTTGACGCAGACGCGGCGGGAAAAGGACTCGTCCGCCAACTCGCCGCTGTGGTTGAGCTGGACGATCAGCAGGGTATCCGGGTAACGGCGCTTTTTCTCCCGCACGAAATCCTCCCACTGATCGCGGTTGTCCTGATCGTGGACATCCAGCAGCAGCTGGTGCCGGCGGCAGCGGCAGTCATACTGTAAAGTGACCGATTCCATCACGATCATACCGGCGCCGCCGCGGAACAGGTTTTCATAGCGTGTCCGCGTATTCTGGGAAAAGCCGCCGCGCAAATCGCTGTCGCCGCATTCCATGGGCTGGATCACAAAGCGGTTTTTGGCCAGACATTTGCCGATATGGACCGGCCGGGCCAGGGGAGGAATTGCCATAGCGCCTCAACTCCGTTTCATAAAGCATTTAATAATGTTATTATACATGATTTTCGCCCTTGCGTCTTTCACTGTTTGTACCTCTTTTTGGATTATTGATAGGCAACTTTACACCATAGGAAAAAAATGACGTGAAAACCTCCGGTTTTGCGAGAAAAAGCGGAATTTAATATTGAAAAGCCTTTCCTTTTAGGATATACTATATAAGCAAATTTTTATAAGGAGGCATTTTGCTGTGATTGAGATCACGAAGGACACGATCATTGGCGATATCCTGGACCTTGCGCCCCAGACCGCACCCATCTTCCTGTCGATTGGTATGCACTGCCTGGGCTGCCCGTCCTCCCGCGGTGAAACGGTAGAGGAGGCCTGCATGGTTCACTGCGTGGATGTGGACAAGTTGCTGGCCCTGGTCAACGAGGAAGCGAATAAGAACGCAGAGGCAGAGTAATCAAATCATCACTGCACGGTTTTTGTCACGCACAAGACCCGTGCTTTGATTTGTTTGCGTTGCCTTACAGGGAGGCTGAAATGGCAAAGGACGGACAGATCGCGCTCTCCGGCCGGCTGCGGACGATCGGCGGCATGGTCCCCCAAGGCAGCCGCGTTGCGGATATCGGTGCCGACCACGGTTATCTTCCGATTTGGCTGATGCAGCAGGGACGCGTCTCCTTTGTGGCTGCCTGTGACGTGAACCGCGCGCCGTTGGAGCACGCAAGACGCTCCGCCGCGCAGTACGGGCTGGAAGAGGCCATTCCTTTTCGTCTGGGCGACGGGCTTTCCTGCATTTTGCCGGAGGAAGTGGATACGGTCATAATCGCCGGTATGGGCGGAGAGACCATCGCCGCGATCCTGAACGCCGCGCCCTGGACCAACCGTCCGCAATACCGGCTGCTGCTCCAGCCTATGACGAAGCAGCCGCTGCTGCGGGCCTGGCTGGCGGAGCACGGGTACCGTTTTTTGGAAGAACGGCTGGTTTACGAAAATCATACTTATTTTCCCGTGATGGCTGTGACCGGCGGCGGTACGCCGCGGGTGCTTTCCGCAGCTGCCCAATGGGGCGGCGTCCTGCTGGACCGCGACCCGTTGCAGGGAGCTGCTTTATCCGAAACGATCCGCCATCTGCGCTGTGCCGCAGAGGGACTGGAGCAGTCTGCCGCGCCGGAAAACAAACGGAAGGTGGCGGAGCACCGTACAGTAATGGAAGCGCTGCAAAGGATGAAGGAGGATTGGGAGCATGACAACGGTCAAGGAAATTGAAACGTACCTCTTTTCCCGCGCGCCCAAAGAATACGCGCTGGACTGGGATAATGTGGGCCTGCTGGCAGGCTGTTCCAGCCGGGGCGTCCAGAAGGTGATGGTGGCGCTGGATGTTACGGAGGATGTGGTAGAGGAGGCCGACCGGTGGGGAGCGGACCTGATCGTTGCCCATCATCCGGTGATCTTCCAGGGCGTGAAAAGCGTTACGGAGCGGACCAGTACGGGACGCATCCTGACTCAGCTGCTGGAATGCGGCGTTGCGGCCATTTGTATGCACACGAATCTGGATATTGCGCCCGGTGGCGTGAACGATATGCTGGCAGGAGCGCTGGGGCTGGAGGCTACGGTCCCGCTGGGCGCGGACGGCTGCGGCCGTGTGGGAATGCTGCCGGAGGAAACGGCGCTGGAGCCGTTCCTTTCCCGGGTGTACGACGCGCTGCATTGTACGGGCCTGCGCTTTGTGGACGCGGGAAAGCCTGTACGCCGGGTAGCCGTTGGCGGCGGCGCCTGCTGGGACTACCACGGGGATGCTGTGGAGAAAGACTGCGATACCTTCGTCACCTCGGATCTGAAATATCACGACTTTTTAGAGGCCAAAGCCCTGGGAGTGAATGTGATCGACGCAGGCCATTTCCCCACGGAAGACGTGGTCTGCGCCCAACTGATGTGCTGGCTCGCGGAGGGATTCCCGGAGCTGAAAATCAAAAAATCGGAAACGCACAGGGAAGTATTTTCCTATTTCAAAAAGTAAATTTATAGTAAGGAGAGGTTTTGACCATGTCAGGACATTCTAAGTGGCATAATATCCAGAAAACGAAGGGCGCGGCGGACGCCAAGCGCAGCGCCGCTTTTACGAAGATCGCCCGCGAGATCATCGTGGCCGTCAAGGAAGGCGGCAGCGGCGATCCGGCAAACAACTCCCGCCTTGCGACGGTGATCGCCAAGGCGAAGGCTGTGAACATGCCCAACGACAACATCAAACGCACCATCGACAAAGCCTTGGGCGCGGGCAATACGGACAGCTTTGAAAGCGTGGTCTACGAGGGCTACGGTCCTGCGGGCGTGGCTGTGATCGTGGAGGCGCTGACCGATAACCGCAACCGCACCGCCCCCGCCGTGCGCCATGCTTTTGACAAGTTCGGCGGCAACCTGGGCGCGACGGGCTGCGTGTCCTGGTCCTTTGACCGCAAGGGCGTCCTCGTCATCGACAACGAAGAGGGCGAGCTGGAGGAGGACAAGGTGATGGAGGACGCCCTGGAGTCCGGTGCGTCCGATTTTTCCAACGAGGGACCTGTGTTTGAGGTCTATACCGAGCCGGACGATTTCGGCGCGGTCTGCACGGCGCTGGAAGAAAAAGGCTACACCTTCCTGGAGGCGAATATTTCCATGGTACCCCAGAATTACATCACCCTGGAAAAGGAAGAGGACGTTACCAACATGGAGAAGCTGATCGACATGCTGGAGGATGACGACGACGTCCAGAACGTGTACCATAACTGGCAGCAGGATTGATTGGATCACGAGACGAAAGGCGACCCTTCTACGAGAAGATCACACGATGAGAAAGTTAATAATGAAGTAAGGATAGCGGGTAAGAAATCAACGATTTCTTACC
>CANSLL010000060.1 GCA_947647695.1 uncultured Clostridia bacterium
CGATGGAAAAACAACTTGGAGAAAATAAAATGGGCGTGATGCCGGTGGGGAAGCTGCTGCTGAATATGTCGGGTCCCATGATCGCCGCCATGCTGGTGCAGGCGCTGTATAATGTGGTGGACAGTATGTTCGTCGCCCGGCTGAACGAGGATGCGCTGACGGCGCTGTCCCTTGCATTTCCCATGCAGAACCTGATGATCGGTTTGGGGACCGGCCTGGGCGTGGGCATCAACGCCATGATCGCCCGCTCTTTGGGAGAGCGCCGGGTTGATCTGGCCAACCGCTATGCGATGCAGGGCCTCCTTTTGGCCGGTTGCAGCTATCTGCTGTTTTTGCTTCTGGCATTCACAGTGGTGGAGCCCTTTATCGCGGCTCAGGCCGACGGCATCGTCCGAATTGCGGACTATGGCACGGTGTATTTGACCATCTGCTGCGCCGGGTCTGCCGGCTTTTTCGCCCAGATTACCTTTGAGCGCCTGCTTCAGTCCACGGGCCGCGCCATGCTCACCATGATTACCCAGGCAACGGGCGCGTTGGTGAATATCATCCTCGATCCGCTGTTGATCTTCGGCCTGTGGGGCCTGCCGCAGATGGGCGTGGCCGGCGCGGCGGTGGCGACGGTCATCGGTCAGTGCACTGCGGCGGGGATCGGGCTGGCGTTCAATCTGAAATGGAACCACGAGCTGCATTTGCAGCTGCGGCTACTGCGACCCCATAAGGAAAGCCTGCTGCAAATTCTTGCCATCGGCGTGCCGTCGGTGCTGATGGTGGCCATCGGTTCGGTGATGACCTTCTGCGTCAATAAGATTTTGATCGTCTTTTCCTCCACCGCCGTGGCGGTGTTCGGCGTCTATTTCCGGCTTCAGAGCTTTGTGTTTATGCCGATCTTCGGTTTGAACAATGGCTTGGTACCCATTGTGTCATACAACTACGGCGCGCGCAAACAGGAGCGGATGCAACGCGCGATCCGCCTGTCTTACATCACCGCGGAGTGCATCATGGTGGCGGGCCTGTTGATCTTCCAGCTCCTGCCAGCCCAGCTGCTGCTGATTTTTGATGCCTCCGAGGAGATGCTGGCCATTGGCGTCCCGGCACTGCGCATCATCAGCTTTGCGTTCCTTGCAGCGGGTATCTGCATCGTTTCCAGCTCCGTCTGTCAGGCGCTGGGGCGGGGGATGTACAGCCTGCTGATCTCCTTTGGGCGGCAGATCGTGGTGTTGATCCCGTCGGCGTTCCTGCTGGCGCAGCTGCACGTCCTGGATCTGGTCTGGTTTGCCTGGCTGATTGCGGAGGTGGTGTCCCTGGCGCTGTCCCTGTTTTACGTCCGCCGCGCCATCCGAAAGCTGGACTGGACGGCCCTGCCGGACGCTACGAAAGGGGAAAGCTGAGGCGGCCCCGTTTTGGGAGCCTGCCATTATAACACGACACCCGTTGAAAAGCAGTTGTTTTTCAGCGGGTGTTGCTTTATAATTAAGAGAATCTGGAAAAAGTATGGGAGGAAGATCAGATGGCGGAACGTCCTGCATTTTTGAATCACGAAGGCAAAGTGACCGGTGAGACATACTCGTTTGAATGGTTCCCGGGGTTTGCGGTATCCCAAAAGCAAAAGTCCATAGAAAGCCTGCATAACGCGATCCTGGAAAGGGATGCCGGCGCCCGACCGCTGGAGGTCAGCACGAAAAGCAGCGTCCCTATAGGTGTAAAGCTGAGTGCCTTTCATCTCAGGTTACAAGGCCATACCCTTGAAAATATTTTCCAGAGCGCAAAGGTTTTTGAGCGCGGCGGACCCTATCCCGATTTGCTTCAGGTGCCGCCCAGGGAGGCAAAGCGCGACCGGAGGCTGCATGAGTCCGGCGGCCTGAAGGCGTTTTTCTATCAAGGCGAGGAATTTCCGCTGCTCCCCCGAACGGCATTTTATGATTTTATTTACATTGCCGCGGTAAAAGAGTCGCTTGCGCCGGAAGAGATTGCCATGATTGCAGCGTTCACCCATTTTACGGACATTGAGTTCAATCCCGCAAAAAGCATCAATACCCAGGCAAGGACCGCAGCCATGATAAAATTGCTGCTCGAGGAATATGGCTGTTTGCCGGAGTTTTCAAAAGAGGATTTTATCCGGTATCACAAAGAGCACGTCAGCTGTTGAGCGGCGTAAAAAAGGGCAGGCAGACCAAGGCGGTCTGTCGTGCCCTTCCTTTTTTGCGGCGTCCCGTCTCCGGCGGGACATGTTTTTTATTTGATGTCCGTGGGCTTCCCGTGACGCGCATGGTACAGTTCCGTCAGCCAGTCTTGCAGCGCCAGTCCCTGCTTGTAATAGCCCAGCAGCTGCGCGGCGCTGTATTCCTGCTTGATCGTATTATCGGAATAGCGGTTTGCGCTTGCGGGGTCGATCCCGCCCCACCAGCGGCATTCTTCAAAGTTATTGCTGCAATAATTTGTTTCAAAAAAACCGCCGCCATAAACGGACCGTGCGTCTCCGCTCTCCAGAGCTTCCGCCGTTATTTCCATACGGACGGATACGTCATAGCGGCCTTTGGAATCCTCCCTTGCGGTATTTTCCAAAAGAGGCGCTTGCTTTATCTTCCGCTTGCAGAGCTGCAAACGGACGGTTTTCAAGACCGTTTTATACTCTTTTTCCCCATATTGGGTAGCTGGAAACAGCATCATCCTTTGCGGACTGGTCCGCTCGCTGATGTACTGGTCAAAGCCGTGATAAAAGCAGTACATCCCGCCGTCCTGAGCGGTCAGGATCAGAACGGGACCGGCAGACGCCTCATAATAACGCATCCATCCCCGGTGGTCCGGCGCCTGGGTCAGTTTGGGCAGGACAGATACCTGGTAGCCCCGGCTTTCGATCTCCTTTTGGTAATCCGGGAGCTCTGCAATAACAGCCTGTATAACGGTATATTCTGCCTCTTGCCGGTGCAGCGGTAAGATCAGGAACAGGGCGGCCAGTACAACAGCAGCCCCGGCGGGGAATCTCCATTTTCGATCGATCCGTTTTCCCATGACAGCTCCATCCCGGAACTTGAGGCCTGATGATAAAGCCGCGGTTCACAGTAAAATCCAAATGACAGGCGGGAACGCGATGTTCCCGCCTCAGATTATCAAAGAGGCCCTCCGCAGGAGTTTGCCGCCCGCAGGCGGCAAAGTATTTGGATCGTTTTCTCCGGCGACATGTGCGTCGGAGAAAACACTTTGCGCGGAGTGAGCGTCGAATTGTCTGCCATAGGCAGACAACCGAGGCGCAGAACGGAGCGAAATCCCCTTCAAAAAAGTGGCGAAGCCAATTTTTTGACACGCAGAGGCGGGAACGCGATGTTCCCGCCTGTTTTGTCAAAGGCTCAGTCAAAAATATGGATCACCAGCAGCGCCAGGCCGATGACCGCCAGGGACGTGCCCACGGAACGATTCAGCACCCGGTTGCTGACCCGGTTGGCAAACCGCGCCGCGATCACCGCGGCCACCGGCGTTGCGGCCACGCACACGGCCAGGGCCGTTAGATGGTGGATGCTGCCAATAAAGGCGTAATGGCTCACCGCGCCGATGGCGGCGGTGAAGGTCATAATAAAGATACTGGTCCCTACGGCGGTCTTCATGTCATAGCCCAGCAAAATGGTGAAGATCAGCAGCATCATCATGCCGCCGCCCACGCCGCAAAAGCCGCAGATGGAGCCGATGATCACGCCGGTGAGCAGGTGGCACAAAATGGAGCGGCTGCGGGAGTTGACAAAGGAGAGGGGCGTGTTTTCCTCTTTGACGGGCCGGGCCAGGAATTTCAGCCCCATCAGGATCATACCGGTCAGGGAGAGGTACGCCAGAAACCCATGGGAGACGGCGTAGCCCACATAGCTGCCAAACAGGGTGAAGACCGCGGCGGGCAGCAGGACCAGCGCGCCCTTCCGATAGTCGATGTGCCGTTGGCGGCCGTAGGTCACCGCCGCCAGGGCGGAGGAGAGGACGTCTGCCGCCAGGGCGATGCCCAGGGCCTCATAGGCGTCAAAGCCCAGCAGGGCGATGAGCAGAGGCGAAATGACGGTGGCGGTGGAGATCCCGGCCAGGCCCGCGGTAATGCCCGCGCCGGCGCTGGCCAGGAGACAGACAAGGAGTTCAAACATACATTCGGTTCCGTTTCTTCAGCAGTATGGAGCGTCAGGACCGCTTTTGCAAAATGGCGTCCAGCAGCGCGTCGATGCAGTATGCTTCGCTGTCTGCCATGGTGTCCAGGACAAGGTCGGGGGAGCGGGGGACTTCGTAGCCCGAGTCCACGCCGGTAAAGGCGGTGATGCCGCCGCCGGCCTGTTTTTCATACAGACCCTTGGGATCGCGGCTGCGGCAGGTGTTAAGGTCCGCTTTGACATAGACCTCCATAAAATCCTCCCCCGCGCAGCTGCGGGCGAAATCCCGGTGGGCCTGCTGGGGCGAGATGGTGCTGACCAGCGCCACCAGACCCGCCCGCTGGAACAGCACCGCCGTTTCCGCGGCGCGGCGCTGGTTTTCGGTCCGGTCTTCATCGGAAAAACCCAGGTCCGCGCAAAGCCCGTTGCGCAGGACGTCGCCGTCCAGGGTAAAGGCGGGAATATGAAGCGCAAGCAGCCGGCGCTCCACCGCGGTGGCGATGGTGGATTTCCCTGCGCCGGAAAGTCCGGTCAGCCAGACGACGAGTCCCTTGTGCCCCGTCAGCGCGCGGCGCTCCTGGGCGTCCACGGCGCCCGCGGCGGTGCGGATGTTGCGCTGGTCGTAAGCCTCGTCGGGCAGGGCTTCCACTAAAATACCGCCGCCGGCCTGTTCGTAGCCGTCCACGATGACGAAGCGGGCGGTGGACGCCAGACGGTCGGTGGTGTCGAACGCGGCGGGGCTGTCTAACTGGAAGGTACATACGGCCACTTCGTTCTTTTCCACCCACTGGCGGTCCGCGCAGTCCAGATTGGATGCGTTGATGACCCGGTCCACATGGAGCAGCTTCATGGGCAGCTTCTGGGTGCCGCATTTGAAATGATAGATGCGGCCGCCCTTGAGAGGGGCGTTGCCCAGCCAGAACAGGTTCGCCCGGAAGCGGACGGCCACCTGGGGCGCGTGCTCCCCCGCTTTGCAGGCGATTTCGCCCCGGCGGACGTAGATTTCCTCTTCCATGGTGAAGCCCGCGGCGTCCTCGCACTGGATCTCCGTGGGCGCCGGGGCGTTGAACGCTTCAAAGCTCTTGACCCGCGTGCGCTTGCCCGAGGGGTAGAACACCACCTCGTCGCCCACAGACAGGGACCCGGAATCCACCGTGCCGGCGATGATGCGGCGCATATCGCCCCCGGCGGTGAATTTGTAGACGCCCTGCACCGGCATACGGAAGGGCAGCTGGTGGGAGGGTTGGATGTTTTCAAAGCTGTCCAGCACCTGAAGGACGGTCATATCATTGTACCAGGGCATCACGTCCGAATGGAAGGCAATATTGTCGCCGACGCGGGCGGATACCGGGACGAAAATGCGGGGCTGGATGCCGATCTCCGCCAGGAAATCGGTATACTCTTTGGATATTTTGTCAAATTTTTCCTGATCGTAATCAATCAGGTCCATTTTATTGACCAGCACGGCCACCTGTTTGATGCCCAGCATGGACAGGTAGTAGCCGTGGCGGCGGGTATTTTCCTCCACGCCGTGGGAGGCGTCGATGACCATCAGGGCGGCCTCGGCCCGGGAAGCGCCGGTGACCATGTTTTTCAAAAACTCGATATGGCCCGGCGCGTCGATGATGATATAGCGCCGCTTGTCGGTCTTGAAAAAGCAGCGGCAGGTGTCGATGGTAATGCCCTGGGACTGCTCGTTTTTCAGCGCGTCCAGCAAAAAGGCGTATTCAAAGGGCTTTGCGTTGCGCTTGCAGCTTTCCCGGATGGCGTCCAACTTTCCCTTGGGCAGGGAATCGGTGTCCGCCAGCAGGTGGCCGATGACGGTGCTTTTGCCGTGGTCCACATGGCCCACCACCACGATGTTCATAATGTCTTCCGTTATCATGCTCGGCGCTCCTTTCCCGCTCACATATAGCCGTCGCGGCGCAGTGTTTCCAGACCGCCGCCGTCCTCCTGGTCCTGGGCGCGACCGCTGCGTTCGGCAACGCCCGCCAGGGCGCCGCTGCGCAGCTCCTCGATGATATCGTGTACGTTTTTCGAGGTGGAGGGGATGGGATTGGTGCAGGGCCAGCAGCCTAAGGAGCGGTAACGCGTCCCGTTGCCCTGGTCATAGTACAGGGATACTGTGGGGATATTTTCCCGTTCGATGTACTCCCAGACGTTCAGCTCCGTCCAGTCCAGCAGCGGATGGATGCGCAGATGGGTGCCAGGCGCGAAATCGGTCTTGAACTGGTTCCAGAACTCCGGGGGCTGGTCGTCCACGTTCCAGTCGTTGTTTTTATCCCTGGGGGAGAAGTAGCGCTCCTTGGACCGGGAGCCCTCCTCGTCGGCCCGGGCGCCGACGATCACGCCGGTGTAGGCGGTGTGGTCCTCGTCCTCCTCGTAAAGCCCCGTCTGGAGGTTCAGCCGGTAGCGGGGCCAGTCGCCGCTGAGGGTGTGCTGCAAGGCTTCGGTTTTCAGGTTTTTGCAGCACTGCAAACGGCTGACGTTCCCGTCGGGGAAGGTCTGCTTGTCCGCCAGGGCCCGGGTGTTCTGGCCGTAGATCATGTAAAGGCCGTATTCCTTCGCCAGACGGTCCCGGTATTCGATCATCTCCGGGATCTTGTAGTGGGTGTCCACATGGACCAGGGGGAAGGGGACGTGGCCGAAAAAGGCCTTGCGCGCCAGCCACAGCAGCACGGTAGAGTCCTTGCCGATGGACCAGAGCATACAGAGCTTGTCAAAGGACGCGTAGGCCTCCCGGAGGATGTAGATGCTCTTGGCCTCCAATTTATCCAGATAATCCATTTGCTTGTGGGCCATGGTCAGATCGCTCCTTCCGCGGTTTTCATCGGAATATGATAATGGGCAAAGAAAAAGCCCAGCTCGCTGTTGATTTGGTCGCGCAGAGACGGCGCAAGGGTAAATTGATTGGTGCGGTACGCCTTTTGACTGTCCACATGGGCCTGCATCAAGGGCCGCGCCCGGTCAAAGCCCGGCAGAGACAGGGTATTGTAAATCTGCGCCAAGGTGTCGATGGGCGCTTTGACCAGGTCGCTGTACGCGATTTCCACAAGCTGCTCCTTTGGCACGCGCGCCATGTCCTTGAGGTACCGGGTGTAGATGCGTTTGTAAAACTGCACGGCCATTTTCTCGATCAGTTCATGGGACGGGACCGGTTCAAAAGTCATGGCGCGGATGCCCTCTTCAAACATGTTGATGGTGGACATGAGCACCTTGTAGGGATCGCGGTAGATATGTATGAATTTCGCTTCCGGGTACAGGTCGTGGAGCATCCCCATCTTGGCGGTGTTGTCCGGGCTTTTGAAGAGGATGCGCTTGCCCTTGCGAAAATAAGTGATCTTTTTGAGCAGATATTCATGGGTCTCGCACCAGCGCCGGCGCTGTTCGGGGGTCAGGCCGTCTTCAAAGGCGTAGTCCATGTATTTCTGATAGTTTTGGGGAAAGGTGATCAGATGGGTGAACGTCTCGTCAATACAATCGGCGATGGCGTAGCACTCCTCCTGGGGCGAATGGGGCAGGAACTCCATGTCGTCGCCGCAGCGGTCGCCGGTGAGGGCCTGGTTGTAGTACTTCGGCAGATGATAGCGCAGCAGGAGAAAGTTGTGAAAGGTAAAGGTGGTCAGGGAATCCATAAACGCTGTGTCCGGGTCGCAGGAGAGGAGATTGAACAGATACGTTGTCCCGCTGCGCCAGTGGCCCAGGATGAACAGCGGCGGCTTTTCCACCTTTACTGCGCGGATGCGTTTGTCCCAGAAGAACCGCTCGATCTTCGCATAGGGGCGCAGCCTGCGGGATTGGTGGAGGCAATCCTGAATCCGCGCTTCCTGCGCAGGGTCAAGATGGTCCCGGTTTTCCTCCAGCAGATGCAAAAAATGGTCATAGTCGCAGCCGTACATATAATGGCCCGTCATAAAGCCGTCCTCCGATCCGTCCTACTAAAAACACTATTATGACATAAAATGAACCGTTTGTCACCATAAAAACAGGGCGTTTTTGTCATTGTTTTGCCGATTTTGTAAAAAGTTTGTCTGCTTTGTTGGCATTTTAGACGTATTTTTCTGCGGCGGAACGTTCGGGAAAGGGAAAAAGTATAAGAAAAAGCAAAAAAATCTTAGAAAAAACTTTAGAAATTGCGCGAAAATGATACAAAAAAGATGCAACCGCAGCGCGTCAATACCCGGCCTCCACAGCGGCGGAAAGGACCTGGGCGGCGACGCCTCCGGCGGCGGACGCGCCGCTGCCGCCGTTTTCCACGACCACCACAAAAGCGAGGGGGTGGGCCTCATCGTCGATGAAACCGGTGAACCAGGCGTGGGGCCGCTGGCCGCCGCCCACCTCTGCCGTGCCGGATTTGGCGCAGACCGCCAGATCGCCGAACTGGGACTGGCCGTAGTGCTCCGTCACATTGGCCCGCATCATTTCCCTGAGGGTCTCACAGGTGGCGGCGCGCAGCCCTCCGGCGTGCTTTTCCGCCGAAAACCGCCCGGCGGGCAGCCCTCCGGCGGTGGTCTCCTTCAGCAGCAGCCGGGGCGATACGACGGCGCCGCCGTTGGCGATGGTACCGGCAAAGGTCATCATGGCGCAGGGATTCACCAGATCCTCGTACTGCCCGACGCCGGACCAGCCCAGGTCTGCGCTGCCGTCTGCGGCGGCGGTGTAATTGCCCGCGGCGGAGCTCAGGCCGCTGACGGAGACGCCGTCCAGCAGGCCCGCCTTTTTGGCGTACTGCCACATGGTCCTTCCGCCCAGCTCCGATGCTAAGGATGCGTACACGCCGTTGCAGGAGTTGGCCAGAGCCTGGGAAAAGGTCATGGTCCCGTGGGCGCTGGGGCAGGTGATGGCCTGACCGTCGATCTCGATGCGCCCGTCACAGGTAAAGGTGCGGCTTTCCACGTCCGGCAGCTGCTCCAGAGCGGCGGCGGTGGTCACCAGCTTGAACACGGAGCCGGGGGTATAGGACGCGGAGAGGAAGCGGTTGACATAGACGCCCTCGTAGCGGCTGTCGCCGTCCCGGATCGTTGGGGGATCGGCGGGGTCGAAGGCGGGCAGGCTGACCATGCACAGCACCTCGCCGGTCTTGTAGTTGTATACGCCCACCGCGCCCTTGCGCCCGTTCATGGCGCTGTATGCCTTTGCACAGAGGGACGCGTCCAAGGTCAGATACAGGTTGTGGCCTCCGGTGGTGGTGCCGAGGATAGGTGTAAAGCCGCTTAGCTTGTCACCAAAGGCGTACACTGCGCCGGTGGCGATGTTGCCGTCCCGGTCGCCGGTGGCGTGGAGCAGGGCGCGGCGAAGGGCGGCGTCCTCGTGATATGTGCCGGACGCGGCGTCGTAGAGCACCGCGCCGGTGCGGTCGCGCACGGTCCCGGACAGGAGATGGCCGTTGGTATCGTAGATGTGCCGGTTGGCGCGGAAGGCGGCCCACTCGCCGCCGTGGACGGTGTAGCGCATGAGGAACAGGCCCAGGCCCACGGCGAGCAGCGCCGTGAAGAGCAGGCAGAACCAGGTGCGCCGTTTGACTTGTTTCATCAGAAAGCCCCCCAATCGTCGTTGAAGGGATCGCCGTCCCGGTTTTCCCAGCTGCGGGCTTCAAAATAATCTGTGAGCAGGTCCGGCCCGGTGGAACGCCGCGCAGGCGGCGTTTTTTTCGGCGGCGCGGGTTTTGCCCGCCGCGGCGCGCCGCCCACGGGGATATCGATGGAGGACCGCTTCCGTCTGCCGCCGTCCAGAGGGATGTCGATTTGCGACGCCCCTTTGGGACTGTCCGGCAAAGGCACGTCGATGCCGCAGTCCTCCCCCAGCAGGTCCAGATGGGCCAGGGACAATGCGCTGGCCTTCTCCCGCCCGTGCTCCCGCCGGGCCGGACCGTCGGGCAGGGGGATGTCGATGGCGCTGCCGCTATCGTCTTCCTCGTCGAATACCGACGGGTCAAATTCCAGCATGGGGTCGCCCCTGGGCCGGACGGGTTCGTCGTTCCGTCCCGGCAGGCGGATGGCCAGACCGGAATTCTGCCGGTTGTCTCCGGCCTTGATAAAGGCCAGCAGCGTCCAGCAGGCCAGAAGACTGGAGCCGCCGCAGGAGACGAAGGGGAAGGTCACTCCCGTCAGGGGCAGCAGGTCCAGGGAGCCGAGGACGTTCAGCGCCGTCTGGAACACCAGCATGGTGGACGTGGCGCAGGCGGCGATGGTGTAAAAGGTGGAGCGGGACGTGGCGGCGGCTTTGACGGTGAACAGAGACAGGGTGAGGATGCACAGCACCATCAAAACGGCCACGATCATCCCCAGTTCCTCCGCCACCATGCCGAATACCAGGTCCGTGTTGGACGCGCCCACATATTTCAGCCACCCCGTGTCCGGCCCGTTGCCGAACAAACCGCCCGAGGCCGCGGCGGACATGGCGCGGGTCTGCTGGTAGCCCGTGGAGTCGGCAAACTCCCAGACGTGGCGCCAGGCGGCGAAGCGGGCGGCGATATAGGGCTTGAATTTCAGCACCACGCCGCAGCCCGCCCCGGCGGCGGCGCAGATCATGGCGATGGAGGGCAGGTCCCCGCTGCGCAAAAACGCGATGGCGAGGAACGCGACGAAAAAGATCAGCGCCGTGCCGAAATCGCTCATCAACGCCAGACACCCCACGCAGAACAGGGAAAAGAGAATGGTAAAAATCAGATTCCGGCGGGCAAACAGCCGGTCCATGGTTTCCGCGCCCGCCAAAATAAAGGCGACCTTGACAAACTCCGATGGCTGAAAGGACAGCGGCCCGATGGCGACCCAGTTGCGCGCGCCAAACAGCTGCTGGCCGAAGAGGACGTTGAAGGCCAGCAGGGCGCAGGCGGCAATGGCCACGGGCCAGCGCAGCCGTTTGGCCACGTCTAAGTCCCGCAGGAACAGGCTCAGGATCAAAAAACAGGCCACGCCCAGGAGCGCCGCCGCGGTCTGCTTGGGCAGCGTGGCGATAGACGAGGAGGCGGTGACGCACAGACAGATGGAGGTCAGGAAAAACGCCAAGCTTTCCAGCTCGAACCCCGTGCGGCGAAAGACGCGGTACAGGGCGTACAGCACCCACATGGACGCGCACAGCGCGCCGAAGCAGCCCATCAGCACCGCCATATGCTCCGGTCCCTTGGCCCAGACCAGCTGGAGCAGGAGCATCCCCTGGAACAGGCACAGATACAGCAGCGTCATGGCCGGACGCACGGCGCGTCCGGGGCGTCTGCGCCGCTTGGCCTGGGCCTGGAGCTCCGCTGCTCCGGCGGGGAAGAAAAACAGGTCCACGCCGCCCACGGTCACCTTGTCGCCCACGGTGACGGCCCGCTGATGCTGGACCGTTTTGCCGTTGACGGCCACGCCTCCGCGTCCGCCCAGGGGGAAAATGGTCCACAGGCCGTCCTTGTCCCGCTGGATGGCGGCGTGCTGGCGGGAGACGGTGGGGAAGCGGAGCACCACGTCGCAGGACCCGGCCCGGCCGATGATGTTTTCCCAGTGGGCCAGGGGCAGCTTTGCGCCGTTGGGCAGACTGAAAAAGCCCCATTGCTCGGCGTCGGTCTTCCCTGCCAGGAGGGAACGGGCGCAGCGGAAGAAAATGACCGCCGCAAGAACAGCCGTGAGGACATGGAGCAGCAGGACGCCCCCGGAGGAGAGGAGGGACAGGATGTTGTCCCCGTCGGAGAGGCGTTCTTGGATTTGCTGGAAGAAAGAAGCCAAGCGTGTCACCTGCGCAATCGTAACTGGTAAAATCAAAAACTGAAATCAAAAAACAGCGGAAGGGTACGGGCGGTCCGCCGCCGCAGCCGGGCGGGGACGCTATAACTACCACATTATAACATACTGCGCCGGGAAATTCAAAATATCTTACGCGCGCCGCTGCGGGACGCCGGTTTGAAAACGCCGCCACCACCTTTTCAAACTGAAAAAACGCCGGAGGAGACGGGAAAAGCCCGTCCCTCCGGCGTTTTTGGCGTCTTTTTTTGAAAAGTTTTTCGTGTTTTTTTGAAAAAGCAGTTTGAAAACCCGGCTTTTTCCAGTTTGAAAAGGTGGGTTTTTCAAACTGAACCAAACCCCGTAACCGTTGCAGCACAATGGTTACGGGGTTCTTGTTTTTTCACTTTCCAGTTTGAAAAAGTATACTTTTTCAAAGCGTCTTTTCCAACTGCTTACACTTCTTTCATCGGCTCCA